>NZ_JBJDQT010000005.1:245371-253285 GCF_044903565.1 Streptomyces sp. NPDC004065
CCACCCCCCCCCCCCCACCCCCGTCCCCCCCCGCCTGGCCGCCCGCCGCGCGCGGGGGGGGGCGGGGGGGGGGGGGGGAAAAGGGGGGGGGGGGGGGGGGGGGGGGGGGGCGACCCCCCCCCCCCCCCCCACTCTGTTCCACTCGCCGCGCGCGGCCCGCGCGTCAGTCCTGCTGCTGGCGTTTGGGACGCCACACCACCAGCGCGCTGGTCTGCTGCACTTCCTGGTAGGGCACCAGGTCCCGGCGGTAGGAGGCGTGCACGGCCGCCTCGCGCTGCCGCATCGCGGCCGCCGCCCCGTCCAGGGCCGCCTCCAGCTCCGCGACGCGGGACTGGAGCGCGGCGACCTGGTTCTCCAGTTCGATGATCCGCTTGATGCCGGCCAGGTTGATGCCCTCGTCCTGCGACAACTGCTGCACCTGGCGGAGCAGTTCGATGTCGCGGGCCGAGTAGCGCCGGCCGCGCCCGGCGGTGCGGTCGGGGGACACCAGGCCCAGCCGGTCGTACTGGCGGAGGGTCTGCGGATGCAGTCCGGACAGCTGGGCGGCCACGGAGATGACGTACACCGGGGTGTCTTCCGTCAGTTCGTACGGGTTGCGACGGCGGCCGTCCATCTCACTCATGCTCCCTTCGCGGCCTCGAACAGCTCCGCCCGCGGGTCGTCGCCCGCGGTCGCCTCGCGATACGCCTCGAGGGCGTCACGAGCCTTCCCCGACAGGTCCTTCGGCACACGTACCTCCACGGTGACCAGGAGGTCGCCGCGGGAGCCGTCCTTGCGCACCGCGCCCTTGCCGCGGGCCCGCATCGTACGGCCGTTGGGCGTGCCGGGGGGCAGCTTCAGCGTGACCGGCGGCCCGCCCAGGGTGGGCACGCGGACCTCGCCGCCGAGGGCGGCCTCGGGAAAGGTGACCGGCACGGTGACGGTGAGGTTGTCGCCCTTGCGGCCGAACACCGGGTGCTCGCCCACGTGCACCACCACGTACAGGTCGCCCGCCGGGCCGCCGCGCTCGCCCGGCGCGCCCTTGCCGCGCAGCCGGATGCGCTGCCCGTCGTTGACCCCGGCCGGGATGCGCACCTGCATCGTCCGCGAGGACTTGGCGCGTCCGGAGCCCTTGCAGACCTCGCAGGGGTGCTCCGCGATGAGCCCGCGGCCCTTGCAGTCCGGGCACGGGTCGGTCAGCGAGAAGCCGCCGCCCGAGCCGCGCGCGACCTGCCCGGTGCCGACGCAGGTCGGGCACACGCGCGGCGTGCCGTTCTTGTCGCCGGTGCCCGAGCAGGCCTTGCACGGCTGCTGGCTGGACATGCGCAGCGGCACCGTGGCGCCCTCGATGGCCTCCGTGAAGCTCAGCGAGACCTCGGACTCGATGTCCTGGCCGCGCCGGGGCTGGGTACGGGTGCCCGCGCCCGCGCCGCCCCGGTTGAACAGGCCGCCGAAGACGTCCCCGAGACCTCCGCCGAAGCCGCCGCCGCTCTGCTGCGGGCCGCCTCCGAAGAGGTCGCTCAGGTCGAAGTTGAAGGAGCCGCCGCCCGCACCGGGACCGGGACGGAACCCGCCGTTGCCGAACAGCGCGCGGGCCTCGTCGTACTCCTTGCGCTTCTTGGGGTCGCCGAGGACGTCGTTCGCCTCGGAGATCTCCTTGAAGCGCTCCTCCGCCCTTGCGTTGCCCTTGTTGGCGTCCGGGTGGAACTCGCGGGCGAGCTTCCGGTACGCCTTCTTGATCTCCGCCTCGGTGGCGTCCTTGGGGACGCCGAGGACCTTGTAGTAGTCCTTCTCGATGAAGTCCTTGGTACTCATCCCCGACGTCCCTCCTCTCCTGCCTCGTTCGCTATTACGTCAGCCCTCCTTAGGGCCACCGGAGTCCTTGTCCTCGCCCTGGCCCTCGCCCTGGGCGCCGCCGGCCTCCTCGGCCGGCTTGACCGTCTGGGCGCCCGGCTGCGGCTCGGCCACCGCCACCCGCGCGGGGCGGATGGTGCGCTCGCCGATCCGGTACCCGGGCTGCAGAATCGCCACGCACGTCGTCTCGGTGACGTCCGGTGCGTAGCTGTGCATCAGGGCCTCGTGGACCGTCGGGTCGAAGGGCTCGCCCTCCTTGCCGAACTGCTGCAGTCCCATCTTGGCGGCGACGGTCTCCAACGACTCGGCGACGGACTTGAAACCGCCCACCAGTTCGCCGTGCTCACGCGCGCGCCCGATGTCGTCGAGCACGGGCAGGAGCTCGGTCAGGAGGTTCGCGATGGCGATCTCCTTGACCGCGATCCGGTCGCGCTCGACCCTGCGGCGGTAGTTCTGGAACTCGGCCTGCAGCCGCTGGAGGTCCTGCGTGCGCTCGTGGAGCGCGGTGCGGACCTGGTCCAGCTGGGCCGTCAGGCCCGCCGTCGCGGCCGCGTCCCCGGCCGGGGCCGCCCCCTCCTCCGGGGAGGGGGAGGCGGCCTGCGGCTCGGCGTCGTCAGAGGTGGCGCCCGAGGGGACGTCGGGCTGCTGAGGCTGAGCCTGCGGCTGCTGCTCGTCGAAGCCCGGGGTCTCCTCCGTCACGCGGCACCGTCCTTCCGGTCCTCGTCGACGATCTCGGCGTCGACGACGTCGTCGTCGGCCTTCGCCTGGCCGGCACCGGCGTCACCGGCACCGCCCGCGGCCTGCGCGGCCTGGGCGTCGGCGTACATGGCCTGGCCGAGCTTCTGCGACACGGCCGCGACCTTCTCGGTGGCCGTGCGGATCTCGGCGGTGTCCTCGCCCTTGAGCTTGTCCTTCAGCTCGGCGACGGCCGACTCGACCTCGGTCTTGATCTCGCCGGGGACCTTGTCCTCGTTGTCCTTCAGGAACTTCTCGGTCTGGTAGACGAGCTGCTCGCCCTGGTTGCGGGTCTCGGCGGCCTCGCGGCGGCGGTGGTCCTCCTCCGCGTACTGCTCGGCCTCCTGGCGCATGCGGTCGACCTCGTCCTTCGGCAGCGAGGAGCCGCCGGTGACGGTCATCTTCTGCTCCTTGCCCGTGCCCAGGTCCTTCGCGGTCACGTGCATGATGCCGTTGGCGTCGATGTCGAAGGACACCTCGATCTGCGGGACGCCGCGCGGCGCCGGCGGCAGACCGGTCAGCTCGAACATGCCGAGCTTCTTGTTGTACGCGGCGATCTCGCGCTCGCCCTGGTAGACCTGGATCTGCACCGACGGCTGGTTGTCCTCGGCCGTGGTGAAGATCTCCGAGCGCTTGGTCGGGATCGTGGTGTTGCGCTCGATCAGCTTGGTCATGATGCCGCCCTTGGTCTCGATGCCGAGGGACAGCGGGGTGACGTCGAGCAGGAGGACGTCCTTGACCTCGCCCTTGAGGACACCGGCCTGGAGCGAGGCACCGATGGCGACGACCTCGTCCGGGTTCACACCCTTGTTGGCCTCCTTGCCGCCGGTCAGCTCCTTGACGAGCTCGGCGACGGCGGGCATACGGGTGGAGCCGCCGACCAGGACGACGTGGTCGATCTCGTTGATGGAGATGCCGGCGTCCTTGATGACGTTGTGGAACGGCGTCTTGCAGCGCTCCAGCAGGTCCGCGGTCAGCTGCTGGAACTGGGCGCGGGTGAGCTTCTCGTCCAGGTGCAGCGGGCCCTCGGCGGACGCGGTGATGTAGGGCAGGTTGATCGAGGTCTCGGAGGACGAGGACAGCTCGATCTTGGCCTTCTCCGCCGCCTCGCGCAGACGCTGCAGGGCCATCTTGTCCTTGGACAGGTCCACGCCGTGGCCGGACTGGAACTGCTTGACCAGGTAGTCGACGACCCGCTGGTCCCAGTCGTCGCCGCCGAGGTGGTTGTCACCGTTGGTGGCCTTCACCTCGACCACGCCGTCGCCGATCTCCAGCAGCGAGACGTCGAACGTACCGCCGCCGAGGTCGAAGACCAGGATGGTCTGGTCGTCCTTCTCCAGGCCGTAGGCCAGGGCGGCCGCGGTCGGCTCGTTGACGATGCGCAGCACGTTCAGACCGGCGATCTCGCCGGCCTCCTTGGTGGCCTGGCGCTCGGCGTCGTTGAAGTACGCCGGTACGGTGATGACCGCGTCGGTCACCTTCTCACCGAGGTAGGCCTCCGCGTCCCGCTTCAGCTTCTGCAGCACGAAGGCGCTGATCTGCTGGGGGTTGAAGGTCTTGTCGTCGATGTTGATCTTCCAGTCGGTGCCCATGTGGCGCTTGACCGACCGGATGGTCCTGTCGACGTTGGTCACGGCCTGCCGCTTGGCCACCTCGCCGACCAGCACCTCGCCGTTCTTGGCGAAGGCGACGACGGACGGCGTGGTCCTGGCACCCTCGGCGTTGGTGATGACGGTGGGCTCGCCGCCCTCCAGAACGCTGACGACGGAGTTAGTCGTGCCCAGGTCGATGCCGACCGCACGTGCCATGGTGATTTCCTCCAGCTGACTTGAGTGGAACAGACTCAAGTGTGCACGACCCCGGGAGCTGGGTCAACAGAGCTGAGTCGGTCAGACTCAAGTCTTATCCATCCCTTACACGCAAGGCCGCTCTGACCTGCGACAACGCGAGCAACAGGGACAGCGGTACGGGATATTCCGGTGGGTTCCGGGTTGACGGCCGATGCCGGCTGACGCGGTTGCTGCCGGCTGATGCCGGCCCCTGCGGTTGCTGCCGACTGATGCCGGCCGATGCCCCTGGGGCCTCGACGGGCCCGGTGAAGCCGCCGGGACCGGGGCGTTGCGGGTACCGGACCGGGCGGCGAGGGCCCTGCGGGACCCCCGGCCGGTACCGGTGCCGGGACGGCTTCCCTAGGCACCTGCCCGGGACCGGGTGCCGTAGACATCGATCGGGCCGCGGATGTCGAGGGAACCGGTGCGCTCCCGTTCGCGCCGGCCGGCGGGCTGCCCGCCCAGGGGCCCGGGCGCGCCCGGCCGCGGGGCGGCGGGCTGCCGGTCCGCGACCGGCCGGTCGGGAGCCGGCCGGTCCGCCGTCCGCCGCCCACCGGGCAGCAGGGCCCGCACCCCGGTGCGCGGACCGGTCCGCGCACCGCCCGGATCCGCGGCCCGCGCGCCGGACCGGCCGCCGCCCGCCGTGGCGGCCGGCGCCCCGGGCTGCGCGCCGATGCGCGGCCGCCTGCCGCGCGGGCCGGAGGGCGTCGCCGCCTCCGCCCGGGGGCCGTGGACACCCGTCCCCGTGCGGCCACGGGTCGTGTGCGTCCCCGTCGAGCGCCCCGCGTGCGACCCTGTCGGACGCCCCGTGTACGTCCCCGTCGAGCGCCCGCGCGGGCCGTACGCCGGGACCCTGAGCAGCGCGAGGACGGCGAGCAGGGTCGCGCCGAGCACCCACAGCACCGCTGCGGGCGCCGTCCAGTTCACATGGACCAGCACGCCGACCAGGACGGAGGCGAAGACGGCGCTGCCGAGCAGCACGGTGGTGCCCGGCGGCGTGAGGCCGAGCCGGCGCAGCCGGTGCGCCAGATGGTCCGGGCCGCGCCGCTGCACGGGCCGCCCCGCCAGCCTCCGCGACACCACCACGAGCAGCGCGTCGGCGCCGGCGACCGCGGTGAGCGCGAACAGCACGGCCGCCGTGGACAGCGTGTCGTAACCCGTCCGGGTGAGCACGGCGGCCGAGGCGAGCACGAAGCCGGTGAACAGGGACCCGCAGGCGCCGAAGGCGATCCGCGCGGGATGCCAGTTGTGCATCAGGAAGCCGGTGAGGGCGGCGGCCAGCACGCTCAGCAGCACCGCCAGGTCGTCCATCACCTCGGCCGCCGCGCACACACCGGCGCCGAAGGCGGTGAGCACCCCGACCGTGCCCGCGAGGCCGTCGGCGTGGTCCAGTCCCCGGAAGGCGGCGGCCACGCAGGCGATCCAGAGCACGCACACGATGCCCTGCACCAGCCCCGTCTCGTCGTACGGCACCACGAAGGCGGCCGCGATCGCCGTGCCGACGAGCAGGAACCGCGTCCTGAGCCGCCACACGTCCGCGACCAGGCCGAGGAGGGCGACCACGGCGCCGGCGACGAGCAGTCTGCCCACCCCGTCGCCCAGCGGGGCGGCGCCCGTCCAGCCGCCGGCCGCCGCGACCAGGCAGGTGCTGATCACCACGGCCGCGCCGCCCAGCAGCGGCAGCGGGCGCAGCCGCCGCCTGCGGTCGGCGAGGCCGAGCCGCAGGGCGAGCACGCGCAGCAGCGCGGAGAGCACGGCGGCGAGGAGCAGGGCGGTGACGGCGGTGGCGATCCCGTAGAGCACGGTATTTAAATTAGGCCCATATCGGGTGATTGGGTGTGAATAACACGATCATGATTGCGAGCAATCCGCAGATGACCGGTGAGATTCAGGCAATCCTCAGCGACCCAGATCACCCCGCGCACGGCTGCACCGCGACGGATGATGGGGGTAGTCTCAAACGGACTGTATAAGTTACCGCTTAGTAATGTTCGAGGCCGCCTCGGGAGCCCCAATGCAACTCGCCGCGATCATCGTGTCGCTGGTCCTGATCGTGGTCGGTGTGGCACTGTTCGGCCGCGCCGTCTGGCAGATCTTCCGCTACATGCGGCTCGGCCAGCCCGTTCCCGCCGGTACGCGGACCAACGATCCGGCACAGCGCACCCTCACGGTGGTCAAGGAGTTCCTCGGACACACCCGGATGAACCGCTGGGGCATCGTGGGCGTGGCGCACTGGTTCGTGGCGGTCGGCTTCTTCACCCTGCTGCTGACCATCGTCAACGCGATCGGCCAGCTCTTCCGGGCCGACTGGCTCCTGCCGGTCCTCGGCGAGTGGGCGCCCTACAACGTCTACGTCGAGTTCATCGGCACCATGACGGTGGTCGGCATCCTGGTGCTCATCGCGATCCGCCAGCTGAACAAGCCGAGCAAGCCGGACCGCAAGTCCCGCTTCGCCGGCTCCAGCTTCGGCCAGGCGTACTTCGTGGAGTCCGTCATCCTCATCGTCGGCGTCTGCATCTTCATGCTGCACGCCCTGGAGGGCGCCCAGCACCACGTCGACGGCTACGAGGCGTCGTTCTTCCTCTCCTACCCGGTGGTCTCCTGGCTGCGGGGCATGGACGTCTCGACGCTCCAGAACCTCACCTACTTCTTCGCCGGCCTCAAGATCGCGACCTCCTTCATCTGGATGATCACGGTCGCTCTGAAGACCGACATGGGCATCGCCTGGCACCGCTTCCTGGCGTTCCCGAACATCTGGTTCAAGCGGAACGCGGACGGTTCGACCGCGCTGGGCGCGCTGCAGCCGATGACGTCGGGCGGGAAGGCGATCGACTTCACCGACCCGGGCGAGGACGACGTGTTCGGTGTCTCGCAGGTGGAGCAGTTCTCCTGGAAGGGCCTGCTGGACTTCTCCACCTGCACCGAGTGCGGGCGCTGCCAGTCGCAGTGCCCGGCGTGGAACACCGGCAAGCCGCTGTCGCCGAAGCTGCTGATCATGTCGCTGCGTGACCACGCGCACGCCAAGGCCCCGTACCTGCTGGCCGGCGGCGGCAAGACGATGGAGGGCGAGGAGAAGGCCTCCGAGGAGCAGCTGGCGTCGGTGCCGGCCGCGGCGCTGGCGGAGGCGGAGCGGCCGCTGGTCGGCACCGTGGAGGACAACGGCGTCATCGACCCGGACGTGCTGTGGTCGTGCACCACGTGCGGTGCGTGTGTGGAGCAGTGCCCGGTGGACATCGAGCACGTCGACCACATCGTGGACATGCGCCGCTACCAGGTCATGATCGAGTCGGCGTTCCCGTCCGAGGCGGGCACGATGCTCAAGAACCTGGAGAAGAAGGGCAACCCCTGGGGCCTGGCCAAGAAGCAGCGCCTGGAGTGGCTCAAGGAGGTCGACTTCGAGGTCCCGGTCGTGGGCAGGGACATCGAGGACCTCACCGAGGTGGAGTACCTGTACTGGGTGGGCTGTGCGGGCGCGCTGGAGGACCGGGCGAAGAAGACCACGAAGGCGTTCGCGGAG
>NZ_JBJDQT010000006.1:0-230019 GCF_044903565.1 Streptomyces sp. NPDC004065
GGTTACATTCCGAACCCGGAAGCTAAGCCTCACAGCGCCGATGGTACTGCAGGGGGGACCCTGTGGGAGAGTAGGACACCGCCGAACAATTCTTGAAAAAGGCCCACACCAGAAATGGTGTGGGCCTTTTTTGTGTGCCTGGACTACCGTGGCCGCCATGAGCAGCTCTGACACCGACGAGAAGTACCTGGTCCGTGCCATACGGGCCGAGGAGTGGCCCGCCGTGAAGGAGCTGCGGCTCCAGGCCCTCCAGGACCCCATCGCCCACCTGGCCTTCCTCGAGACGTACGACAACGCCGTCGCCCGGCCCGACACCTACTGGCAGGAGCGGGCCGCGAAGGCCGCCACCGGCGCGGACGGCGTAAGGCAGTTCATCGTGGAGGGACCCGACGGTGCGTGGGTCGGCTCCGTGACCGTACTGGTGGAGGAGGCCGGCACCACCGACTGGGCGGGATTCCCCGTCGAGCGGCGCCAGGGCCATCTGGTGGGGGTGTATGTGCGGCCCGAGCACCGGGGGTGCGGGCTGACCGAGGTGCTCTTCGCGGAGGCGCTCGACTGGGCCTGGGGCGAGGGCGCGGAGCGGGTCCGCCTCATCGTGCACGAGGACAACGGGCGGGCGCAGCGCTTCTACCGCAGGGTCGGCTTCGTGCCCACAGGAGTCAGAGTTCCCCTGGCGGAACACTCGGACGACGCCGAACTGGAGTACGCGATCGAGCGTCCCTGAGCCGGTTGGCCGCCTGCACGCATCGGCCGGCCTGGGCAGCTTGTGCGGCGCCGGGGGTCACACCGGGAGTTCGTCGTGCGGCCAGCGGGCCCGGCCCTGTTCACGGGAGCGCAGCAGCGCGAGCGTGGGGAGGCCGCGGGCGGTTCCGCCGTCCAGCAGCTCGGGGAGCTGGGGCAGCGGGGCCACGGCGGCGACGTCGTCCAGGACGAGGGTGAGTGGTGGGTCGAGCCGACCGGAGGATGACCGTTCGGCCATGCGCCGGCCGCGCTCGACCACGCTTGAGGCGAGCCCCGTCAGGAAGGGCATCGCGCCCGGGTTGGTGCGGGGGTCCTCGATGGATTCCCCGACCACATAAAGCGTTCCCCCTTCGTTCACGAAGGAATCCAAGGCGAGGGCATCAGTTCGGTTGGGAGTACAGGCTTCCCGGACGTTGACCGTGAGAAGTGCGGCGAGGGCACGGCTCGTCAGCTGCTGGGCGATGTCGCGGCGTTCGGGATGCGCGGTGAGCGCGGCTTCCAGCTCGCCCGCCGAACCCGCGGCGGCCTTCGGGTTGGTCCGCAGCGCCCGTACGGCCTCCTGGACCTGGGTGCCCTGGGACCAGCGGTGGACATGACGGATGGTGCGGCCGTCGATCGCGGCGGCGTGCAGACAGCTGCGCAGCAGCAGTTGCGCCGTGTCGGCCACGGCCTGGTCGATCCTGGCCGTGGGCCGCACCGGGGCCAGGATCGCGGCGGCCCTGGCCTCCGCGATCTGCTTGTCCTCGCAGCCCGTGGTGGGCGACCAGTGCAGGCGGGCCGGGGTGTCGCACAGATGGGTGGGGTCGTAGAGCAGGACGGGGCCGAGCTTGGCCCGCGAGTCCTTGGTGTCCTGCCAGAGAGCGGGGTTGGAGGTGACGACGAGTGCGGGACCGGCGGCGTCCCGGACCGCCTGGGCCGCGGCGGCCAGACGTCCCTCGCGCGGGGCCACCAGCAGGGCGGGTGGCCGCGGGCCGGCGAAGGACCCCGCCGCCACCGGCACGGAACCGGGACCATCCAGCACTGAGCCCGGACCACCCGGCACGGACCCGGACCCGCCCGGCACAGGACCGGACCCACTTGGAGTCGTGCCCTGCCCGACCGGCACGGATGCCCATCCCTCCGGCGCGGACGCCATCCCTTCCGGCACCGACGCCATCCCCTCCGGCACGGACGCCAGAGCCTCCGCAGCGGGGCTCCGGGTCCCCGCACCACTTTCCCGGCCCCCGGACACCGGCTCCGAGGTCTCCGGGACCGGCGGCTGCTCCGCCGGCTCCGGACCCGCCCCCGAGCGGCGTTCCGGCGCGGGGTGCGCCCGCTGGGCCGGCAACTCGTGCGGAGACGTCCCGGGCTGCTCCTGCGGGTGCGCGTCCGGCCCCCGTCCCCGTGCCGCCTCCCGCCGCGCGACCCGCTCGGCGCGGCGTCCGAGCCGTACGGCTCTCCACCGGGCCACCGTCCCCATCACGAACACGGTCAGCACCAGCAGCACCATCAGCTGCCCGATGAGCAGCCCCCAGAACAGGCCGTACCCCGACAGCCGCCCCGGTGGGGTGCCGGGCCAGGCGCCCGCGATGTCGTGCGGCTCGCCCATCAGATGACGCATGGCGGTCGGCGTACGGGTGAAGGACACCCCGGCCGGCCAGGAGCCGTGGGCGAACAGTGCGGCCAGGCCCGTCGCCGTCCACACCAGCACGGTCATGCCGAGCAGGAAGGCGAGGATGCCGACCAGGAGGCCGTCGGGGATGCCGCCCTGGCCGTCCCGGCGGTCCGGGCGCGGGGCGCGGTCGTCCGGTCTCACGCCGCCTCCTAGGCCACCGTGGATTCGGAGTCGCCCACGTGCTGCTCCACGAAGGCCGCCGCGCGCTCCGCGGCCTCCAGCTCCGCGGCGCGCAGGGCGTCGTCAGCGGCCAGGTCGGTGGACGACTCGGTCATGGCGCGGTCGGTGAAGACCAGCGGGCGTTCGGTCTCGGTGACCAGGTGTTTGACCACCTGGACATTGCCGTTGACGTCCCACACCGCGATACCGGGGGTGAGGGTCGGGATGATCTCGACCGCCCACCGGGGCAGGCCCAGCACCCGTCCGGTCGCCCTGGCCTCGTCGGCCTTCTGGGCGTAGATCGTCCGGGTCGAGGCCATCTTCAGGATCGCCGCGGCCTCCTTGGCCGCCGCTCCGTCCACCACGTCCGACAGGTGGTGGACGACGGCCACGAAGGACAGGCCGAGCCGGCGGCCGAACTTCAGCAGCCGCTGGAACAGCTGGGCCACGAACGGGCTGTTGATGATGTGCCAGGCCTCCTCGACCAGGAAGATGCGCTTCTTGCGGTCGGGGCGGATCCAGGTGTGCTCGAGCCACACTCCGACGATCGCCATCAGGATCGGCATGGCGATGGAGTTGCGGTCGATGTGGGACAGGTCGAAGACGATCAGCGGGGCGTCCAGGTCGATGCCGACCGTGGTCGGGCCGTCGAACATGCCGCGCAGGTCGCCGTCGACCAGCCGGTCCAGGACCAGCGCCACGTCCAGGCCCCAGGCACGCACGTCGTCTATGGCGACGTTCATCGCCTCGGCCGACTCGGGCTCGGGGTGGCGCAGCTGCTCGACGATGTCGGAGAGGACCGGCTGGCGCTCCACGATCGTCTCGTTGACGTAGGCGTGCGCGACCTTGAGGGCGAAGCCGGAGCGCTCGTCGAGGCCGTGGCCCATGGCGACCTCGATGATCGTCCTGAGCAGGGCGAGCTGCCCGGTCGTGGTGATCGACGGGTCCAGCGGGTTGAGGCGGATGCCGTGGTTCAGGGCCGCCGTCGGGTCGAGCCGGATGGGAGTTATCCCCAGCTCCTCCGCGATGAGGTTCCACTCGCCGACGCCGTCCTCGCCCTGGGCGTCCAGGACGACGACCTGCCGGTCGCGGAAGCGCAGCTGCCGCAGGACGTAGGTCTTCTCCAGGGCCGACTTGCCGTTGCCGGACTCGCCGAGGACGAGCCAGTGCGGGGCGGGCAGCTGCTGGCCGTACAGCTGGAAGGGGTCGTAGATGTAGCCCTTCCCGGAGTAGACCTCGCGGCCGATGATGACGCCGGAGTCGCCGAGACCGGGTGCGGCGGTCGGGAGGTAGACCGCCTGGGCCTGGCCGGTGGAGGTGCGCACCGGCAGCCGGGTCGTCTCCACCTTCCCGAAGAGGAAGGACGTGAAGGCGTCCGTGAGTGCGGTGAGCGGGTCCCGCATCAGAGCATCAGCCCCTACCGTCGGATTCCGGTGGCGAACGGGAGCGTGTTCACGAAGGCGCGGTGGTGCTCGCGGTCGCACCACTCCAGTTTCAGGTACGACTTTCCGGCCGAGGCCCTTATGGTCCGCTTGTCGCGGGCCAGGGCCTCCGGGGTGCGGGCGGAGACGGTGATGTAGCCGACCAGGTTGACGCCGGCGGCGCCGCTGGCGAGGTCCTCGCCGCGCTGGTCGATGCGGTTGTGGGCGGCCACGTCCCGCGGGTCCACGGTGCGGTTCATCTTGGCGGCGCGGCTGGCCTCGGCGACGTCGTTGGTCTTCTCGGTCAGCATGCGCTCGATGGCGACCTCGGTGGGTTCGAGGTCCATCGTGACGGCGACGGTGCGGATGACGTCCGGGGTGTGCACGAGGAGCGGGGCGAGGAAGTTGACGCCGACCGGGGTCATCGGCCACTCCTTGATCCAGGCGGTGGCGTGGCACCAGGGCTCGCGGGTGGCCGACTCGCGGGTCTTGGCCTGGAGGTAGGTCGGCTCCATCGCGTCCAGCTCGGCGGGCCAGGCGTTGCGCTTGGTCATGGCCTGGATGTGGTCGATGGGGTGGTCCGGGTCGTACATGGAGTGGATCAGCGAGGCCAGCCTGCCCTGCCCGAGCGGCTGCCGTACACGGATGTCGGCCTCCTGGAGACGGGAGCAGATGTCGGTCAGCTCGCGGGCCATCACGACGGCGAGGCCGGCGTCGCGGTCGAGTCTGCGGCCCGCCTGCGGACGGGCGGCACGCGCCATGGCCTGCGCCTCGGCGGCCAGTTCGCGGTTGTAGTGCATGCAGGCCACGAGGTAGGCGCGGTGCTGCTCGCTGCTGGTGGACACCATGGACTGCAGCTGGTCGTACGACCGCTGGAGCCAGGCCGGGGCGCGCTCGTCGCCGCGTACGGCGACGTCCTTGGCGTGGGCGTCCGGGTCGGCGGGCAGGGTGCGGGCGAGCATCTGCAGCCGGGTGACGAAGCCGTCGCCGTTGGCCACGTGCTTGAGCAGGGTGCCGAAGCGGTCGACGAGGGCCTCCTGGTCCTCGGAGTCGCGCAGGCCGACGCCGGGGCCCTCGATCTCGATGGCGGCGGTGACCGTCTTGCGGTCGGCGTGCAGCAGTACGGCGATCTCGTCCGGGCCGAAGGGCGCGGCCAGCCAGGTGATGCGGCCGATGCCGGGGGGCGGGCCGACCTCGATCTCTCGGCCGTCCAGGCGGGTGCCGGCCTCCATGGCGGCGGAGCGGTACAGGGCGCCGCGCTTGACGGTGCGCTTGTAGGAGCGGTTGATCTCGAACCACTTGTAGAAGGTGCGGCGCCGGTACGGCACGTAGACCGCGGCGAGGGCGAGCAGCGGGAAGCCGGTCAGCAGGACGATGCGCAGGGCCAGCACGGGCACGAGCAGCCCGCACATCATGCCGACGAACGCCCCGGCGACGATCAGGGCGATCTCGCCGGTCTCGCGGTTGCGGCCGATGACGGCGTTCGGCCGGGCGCGGCCGATCAGATACGTCCGGCGGGGCGTGACCGCGTGGGACATGTGGGAATCGGTCGTCAACGCCCTTCACCTCCCGTGCGTGGGGTACTGCTGTTGCGGGTGCGGCCTGCGTGGGGGGTGTTCACCGGGCTGGGTGCGCGGGGAGCGGGCGCGGCGGAGGGAACGGAGCCGCCGCCGTCCGGGACGCGGGCGCCGTGCGCCGCGACACCGCCGGAGGCGGGGTTGGCCGGGCGGGGCGTGGACGGCCCGCCGCCGCCCGCCGCTCCGTTGCTGTCGGCGCGGGTGCTGTGGGTCTTGATGCCCTGGGCGACCAGGCTCGCCGGGGAGCTGATGACGGCGGCGGCCTTGCTCTCGGCGCCCTGCATGATGCGGTTGTTGCGGCCGGCCGCGATCTCGTCGCCGAAGCCGGGGACGAAGCGGTAGATCATCGCGCTGGCGAAGATGGCGAGCAGGATGATCGCGAGGCCGGAGACGACGGCGGAGAACGCGCCGGGGCCGTTGTCGTCGGCGGACAGCGCCCCGGCGAGCCCGAGGACGATCACGATGACCGGCTTCACCAGGATCACCGCGATCATGATGCCGGCCCAGCGGCGGACGTGGCCCCACAGGTTCTTGTCGACCAGGCCGGCGTAGACGACGGTGCCGAGCAGGGCGCCCACGTAGAGCAGAGCGGCGCGGATGACCAGCTCCAGCCAGAGCACGCCGGCGGCGAGGATGGACACCAGGGAGACCACCATCAGCATGATGGGGCCGCCGCCGATGTCCTCGCCCTTGCCGAGCGCGGCGGAGAACGTGCCGAAGAACGTGTCCGCCTGGTCGCCGGTCGCCTTGGCGAGCACGTCGGAGACGCCGTCGGCGGCGGAGACGACGGTGTAGAGGATCAGCGGGGTGAAGGCGGAGGCGAGCACGGTCAGCCAGAGGAAGCCGACCGCCTCCGAGACGGCGGTGGTCAGCGGCACGCCGCGCACCGCCCGCTTGGCCACGGCCAGCAGCCACAGCAGCAGGGTGAGGATCGTGGAGGCGGCGAACACGACGGCGTACTGCTGGAGAAACTTCTGGTTGGTGAAGTCGACGTTCGCGGTCTCCTGCACGGCCTTGCTGAGCTTGTCGATCGTCCAGGACGCGGCGTCGGCGCAGCCCTTGGCGAGGGAGGAGAGCGGGTCGAGGGTGGCGGAGGGGTCGGTGGTGAGGCCGTTGGGACGGGAAGAGCCGCCCTCGTTGCCACGCTCGCAATACTGCCGGGCGCGGCCCACGATGAGGTCGCAGTTGTTCTTGGTCGCCGACGGGGACGGACTCGGGGTGGGTGAGGGCGCGGCGGCGGCGCGGGCGGCCAGGAGGACGACCGAGGTCTGCACGGCGGCCACGACTCCGGTGAGCCCCAGCGCGCGCTGCTTGCTACCGGGCATACGTGAACCCTCCGTACTCTTCGGTGGCCTTGCGGATCTCGTCGGAGGTGGCGGCCTTGTCGTCGCCCGGTACGGGGGCGGGACCGTCCTTCTGGGAGTCGGAGACGATCTTCCAGTCGCCGGCCGACCACTGCAGCTCGAACGTCCAGGTCTTCCACGAAGAGGTGACCGGATCGGTCGAGGTCGCCGAGGACATGCCGATCAGGCCCACGTACCAGACGGAGACCTTGGCGCTGGTGCCCCCGTACTGCTGGACGGTGGTGCCCACCGGAGTCACCCGGGAGACGAAGGTGCTTCCGGCCGGGGCGTTGCCACTGGCGTCCAGGCCCATGTTCCTGAGGAAGTCCGCCGAGTACGCCTGGTCCATCGGGCCCTGGAGTCCGGCGGCGGCCTCGGGGGTGTAGAGGAGGTTCACGATGGCGTGCCGGCTGTCCTTTCTGAACATGCCGGTGGAGCCGAGCGTCACGGCGTAGTTCGCCGCCGCCGACTGTGCCCCCTGTTCGTCGTGGGCGAAGCCCGAGGGGATGCCCGCGGCCTTGGTGCGCACCGGCTGCGTGCCGGTCGCCGCCGTCGCCGCCGCGCTGGGCTTGCCGCCGCCGTTGCCGTCCGCGGAGGAGGAGCCGCCTCCCGTGCGGTTCGCGAAGGCGATGGCGGCGATGAGGAGGACCACCACGGCGACCACCGTGACCAGCCCGCGCGAGGACGAGCGGGCGCCGCGCCGGGCCCCTCCGTAGGGGTCGGCGGCCCGCTCGGGGAGCCGGGTGCGGGTCTGCCCGCCGTACAGCTCGTCGTCGGCGCGCGCGGAGTCGCCGAATCCGTGCTCGTCTCCGAGACTCATGTCCCGTACGCCCCCTCGGCCTGGTACCGGAACGCGTGCACGTACGACGGTAGCCGTGCTGGTTTCCGCGTGGACGCGGTGTGGTGACTCGACATCAGGGAAACGCAACCTCAGCCGGTGAGCACGGTGGGTGGGTGGGGGCAGCGGGGGCACCGGGCGCGTCCGGAGGGTCCGGCCGGCGGCGCGGACGGAGCACCGTGCGCGGCATGCGCGGGTGTGCGCCGGTCGTACGGCCTACACGGCCATGCCGTACACGATGGTGAACAGGGTGCCCAGGGAGCCGATGATGAACACGCCCGTCAGGCCGGCGATGATGAGGCCCTTGCCCTGTTCCGCGCTGAAGGTGTCGCGCAGGGCGGTCGCTCCGATGCGCTGCTTGGCGGCGCCCCAGACGGCGATGCCGAGGCACAGCAGGATGGCGACCGCCATCACCACCTCGATCATCACCTTCGCCTCGTTGCCCAGGCTGCCGAAGGGGCCCCAGTCCGGAGCGATCCCGCCGATGATGGTGTTGATGTCTCCCTTGTCGGCCGCAAAGAGCATGTAAGTCACCGCCCCTGGTGGGTAGTTCCGCGGCCCCTGCAAAGGCGCAGAGGTCAGGCCTCATTGTCGCTGACAATCGCGCGTGCGGATGTCGACTTGGCGCCATTGCCCGGCAGCTTTTGTTCGTATGGTCACTCTGTGTATCACGGCAGGTCACGCCGGGCAATGAAGTGCGACCGGAACCCGGGATGTGGTCCCGTCGTTGACACTTTTCATGGTCCGGCACGCCTTCTGACGGCCAGTCGGGTGAGTGGCCGCGTCGATGGTCTCACGCTTTGCCCTCCGGGTCGCGGAGGCGGGACAAGCGGGGTGAGGGCGAGCAAATCGCGCGCCGGCCGGGGGGTTCACGGAAAAATCTGGGTGAAGCCGGGCTGCGGTTCTCACCTTCATGAGCCACAGTGGGCCCTGATGACGCGTACCCCGGACACCAGCAGTCCCGCCCACCGCTCCCGTCACCGGGCCGGCCCCCGGCCGTACGCGCTGTGCGCCGCGCTGGTGATGCTGGCCGCGACCTCGGCCTCCGTGGCCGCCGCGGACGGCGGCCCGGGTCCCCTCGGGGTCACCGCGGTGGCCGTGAGCACCCCGCAGAGCGCGCGGGTCGGGGCGCTGATCCCGGCGGACCGGACCGGTGACCTGACGGACAGCCACTTCTGCACCGCCTCCGTCGTGCGCAGCCCGCACCACAACCTCGTCGTCACCGCGGCCCACTGTCTGAGCGATGGGACCGACCTCGTGTTCGCACCCGGCTACCGGGACGGGACGGCGCCGTACGGGCTGTGGCGGGTGCGTGCCCGGTTCATACCGGAGGGCTGGTCCAGGGACCAGGACGAGGACAGCGACCTGGCCTTCGCCGCGCTCGAGCCGCGGGACGACGCCGGGAACGGCCACAGCGGCGGCGGCGACGATGACGGCGACGGTGACGGTGGTGAGAACGTGGAGGACGTCGTGGGCGGCAACCGCTTCGCCACCGGCACGGCGACCGGCGCGACCGCGGTGACGCTCACCGGTTACCCCGACTCCCGGGACGAGCCGATCCGGTGCACCAACAAGCCGCGGCGGCAGGGCGGCAGCCAGCAGCGCATCGACTGCCCGGAGTTCACCGCGGGCACCAGCGGCAGCCCCTGGGTCAACGGGGACCGCGAGGTCGTCGGGGTGCTCGGCGGGCACGAGGAGGGCGGCCTGACCCCGGACACCTCCTACAGCGTGGTCCTCGGCGCGGAGGCGGCCGAGCTCTACGAGGAGGCCGCCGCCGCGTCCTGACGGGCCCCGGTGCGGGCGCGGGCCGCGACCGGTGTGCTGCCGTGCGCCCGTGTGTGATCACTTCCGGACGGCGGCCGCGCGCTTACACTGTGGCTCGGCGTACTCCCGGGCGGTGAGGGGCGGTTGACGGTGCGTAGGGCATGGGTCGTTGCGATCGCCGCCGTCGGTTCCGGACTCACCTTCGTCATGCTGCTGGTCGTCGGTGTGTACGTGACCGCCGGCAGTCTCGCGGGCGGTGCCGGAGGGTCCGTGGGACTGGCCAAGGGCGCCGTCCCGGCCGCGTACAAGAGCCTCGTGGAGAAGTGGGGCAATCTCTGCCCCGCCATCAACCCGGCGCTGCTGGCCGCCCAGTTGTACCAGGAGAGCGGGTTCAACCCGCGCGCGCAGTCGCCCGCCGCGGCGCAGGGGATAGCGCAGTTCATCCCGGGCACCTGGGCCACGCACGGCGTCGACGGCGACGGCGACGGCAAGCGCGACGTCTGGGACCCCGACGACGCCATCCCGTCGGCCGCCTCCTACGACTGCGAACTGGCGAAATACGTACGGACCGTGCCCGGCGACCCGACGCACAACATGCTCGCCGCGTACAACGCGGGAGCGGACGCGGTCATCCGGTACGGGGGCGTGCCGCCGTACGCGGAGACCCGCAACTACGTCAGGACGATCACCACGCTGCAGAAGAGCTTCGCCGCGCCCGTCACCCGGGTGGCCCCCTCCAAGCAGGCCGCCGCGGCCATCTCCTTCGCGCAGCGCAAGCTCGGCACCCCCTATCTGTGGGGCGGTGAGGGCACCCCTGAGCAGGGCGGACGGTTCGACTGCTCGGGTCTGACGCAGGCCGCGTACGCCAGTGTGGGCGTCAGGCTGCCGCGCGTCGCCAACGACCAGTACAACGCGGGCCCGCACCCCAAGCGGGACGAACTGCTCCCCGGTGACCTGGTGTTCTTCTCCGACGACCTCACCGACTCGCGGGCCATCCGGCACGTGGGCATCTACGTCGGCGGCGGCTACATGATCGACGCGCCGAGGTCGGGCGCCGTGATCCGCTTCGACCCGGTGGACACCCCGGACTACTTCGGGGCGACCCGGGTAACCGAGGATGGCGCGAAAGCGCTCCCCACCCCGGTGTGAACCGAGCGTGAACCAACCCCCTGAGCTGCGGCGATGAGTATCTCTTCGATAACGTCTGCGTGATCATTCGGTGGAGTGTGGAACGTATGCAGCAAGGTCGTGCGTTCCTGTTGACGTAGCCCGGCGGACGCGAGCGGCCTGCGGACGGAACGCGTGTGCACGCACGCGCGCGCAGCGGAAGCGGATCTACGACCACGGGGGTGGCAGAGGGCGCACACAGGGTGCGCCCGGAACGACACGACGAAGGGGCCGCAGCGCCATGGCTGGACTCGCCGACAGCGGGGCGAACCCCGACGTCGACCTGCTCTACGACATCAACGGCCTGGCCAAGGACGCTCCGCACTGGTTCGACCGGCTCATGGAGTACATCGGCGAGTACGGGCTGCTGCTCGCGATGGTGCTGCTCGTGGTGTGGTGCTGGTGGTCCGTGCGGCGGCGCGGCGGGGAGCGGGCCGCCGCCTCCGTGGCCGCGCTGGTGTGGGCGCCGCTGGCGGCGGGGCTCGCGGTGCTGGTGAACGTGCCGATACGGGGGTTCGTGCGGCGGCCCCGGCCCTTCCTGGACCACCAGGGTCTGGACGTGCTGGTGTCCGGCAAGACCGACTTCTCCTTCGTGAGCGACCACGCGACGATCACCATGGCGATGGGCGTCGCGCTGTTCGTGGCCAACCGGCGGTTCGGCCTGGCCGGCATCGGGCTGGCGCTGCTGGAGGGGTTCTGCCGGGTCTACATGGGCGTGCACTATCCGACCGACGTGGTCGGCGGGTTCGCGCTGGGAACCGCGGTGGCGCTGCTGCTGTCGCCGCCGGCGATGATCCTGCTCACCCCGCTGCTGCGGGCCGTCGAGGGGTCGGCCTGGGGCGGGTGGCTGGTACGGAGCCGGCGCGCGGCCGGGAGCCGCGGCGGCGCGGACTCCCGCGGGCGGACCGGCGACCGGGCGTCGGCGACGGAGGAGCGCGACCTGGCCGCGTAGCCGCCCACCCGCGACCGGACCGAGCCCTCGTGCGCCCGGCCCGACGGCCCCGCACCGGACCGAGCCCTCGCACGCTGGGCCTGGCGGCCAGGCAGCCTGGGGGCCGGCCGCCAGGAGTCGGGCCGAGCCCCGCATGTTGGGCCCGGTGGCCCGGCATCGGGCGAGTCCTCGGGCGTCCCCCGGTCCGGCGCTCCGGCGGCCGGGATCGGGCCGAGCCCTCGGGCGTCCCCCGGTCCGGCGCTCCGGCGGCCGGGATCGGGCCGAGCCCTCGCACATTCGCCCCGGCGCCCCGGCGCCCCGGTGGCCTGACGGCCTGACGCCCGGCGCTCCGGCGGCCCGACGCGGCCCGGCGGCCCGGCGCCCCGGCCGCCCGCCAGGCGCGGCCAGGCTACAGCCCCTGTGGGTACGTGAAGAAGTTCTGCGGGTCGTACTGGTGCTTCAGTTTCGCCAGGCGGGGGGCCGCATCGCCGTAGTAGGCCGTGCGCCAGTTCTTCAGCGTGGGGTCGGTGTAGTTCTGGTACGCCGCTCCGGAGGCGTACGGCCGCATCGCGCCGTGGGCCGCGCTCAGCCAGGACTGGGCCGCCGAGCCGCTGGTGCCGGCCCGCCAGGACGCTATGTACTGCGCCAGCATCCGCGAGCGCCGGTGCACGAAGGCCGTCGCCGTCGGGGAGACGCGGTTGACCGCGCCGCCGAGCGCGGTGAGCGCGACGCTGCCCGCGCCGCCGCGCACCGACCGCATCTGGTTCAGCAGGGTCTGCACGCCGGCCGCGGGGATCGAGCGGTCGAAGAAGTCGGAGCGGGCGGCGTAGGTCTCCCGGCCGAGCCGGCCCTGCGGGGAGCGGCCCGGGGTCGAGCCCGGCAGATGGCACTGGGCGTCGGTGGGGAAGGACGAGCAGCCGGCGTACGCCTCCATGGCCTGCTCGTAGGTGTGCCGCTTGAGGGACACGCTCGAGGCGTGGGCGCCGACGCGCGCGGCCAGCCGGTCCACCGCGTTCTGCAGTTCGCCGTAGGTGCCCAGCGAGAAGGCGGCCACCGAGACCGTGGGGGTGCCGCCCGCCGAGCCGGCCAGGTGCAGGGACGACCAGATCTCGTCCGGCTGACCGGGGCCCCACTCCTGCCAGGCCCGCACGACCGCCGCCGCCTTCGCCCACGGCCAGGTCAGGTACGCCGAGACGGCCTGGGGGGCGGGATGGGTGCGGAACCGCAGCTCGGTCACCACGCCGAAGGTGCCGTTGCCGGCGCCGCGCAGCGCCCAGAAGAGGTCCTTGTTCTCGGTGGCGTTGGCGGTGAGCTGCCGGCCGTCCGCGGTGACGAGGGTCGCCTGGGTGAGGCTGTCGCAGGTCAGGCCGTAGGCGCGGGAGACCACGCCGTGGCCGCCGCCCAGGACCAGCCCGGAGACCCCCACCGTCGGGCAGGAGCCGGCCGGGATGGTCACGCCTTTGGCGGCGAGCGCGCGGTAGACGTCGATCAGCTTGGCGCCGGCGCCGACCACCGCGGAGGCGCCGCTCGCCCGGACCTGGCCGAGCCGGGAGACGTCGACGATCAGACGGCCGTCGCCGGAGGACCAGCCCGCGTAGGAGTGGCCGCCGTTGCGGATGGCCACGCGCAAGCGGTGGGCGCGGGCGTAGGCCAGGGTGGTGCGGATGTCGCCGGTGTGCGCGACGTAGGCGACCGCGGCCGGGCGCAGACCGTCGAAGCGGGTGTTGTACAGCCGGCTGGCCGTGGTCCAGGAGGCGTCGCCCGGCCGCAGCAGGGTGCCGTCCAGCTCGCGGGCGAGCGCGGCCCAGTTCGCGGCGGCGGCGGCGCCGGCGGTGCGCAGCCCCCCGGCGGAGCCGGTGCCCGAGGCCGCCGTGCCGGGGGTCGCCGTACCGGGGGCCGCCGCACGGGAGGCCGTGGCGGAGGGACCGGCGGCGCCCGCGCCGTCCTTGCCGCCGCCGCACCCGGCGGTGACGGCCGCCGCGATCGCGGCCGTGCCGCCGGCGATGAACGCACGCCGTTCCATGTCTGTGCCTCCTGTCGGCTCCCCTGATCGAGACGACCACCCGGCCCGGCGGGTTCCAGGGGACCGGGAAGTCTGCCAGCAGGCCGGCGGGGCCCGGCGGGGCGGCGGTGCGCCGGGACCTCCACGTGCTCTTCCCGTGAGCGTTCCGTGACCTCACCGCACCGACGGCAGGGGTTCACCCCTCGTTCACGTCCGGCCATCGGCGGCTTCACCTGTTCTGCCTAATTTCGGCCTTACCCGGTGCTGACGCGCATCCCGGCGCATCGGGACCGCCCACACTTCGCACGCCGCCGATCAGGACGGCGGCTCCTGGAAGGAAAACCCTCAAGTGAAGTCTCAGCGCAAGAACCGGCGGGCTCTCGCTCTCGGCGTCCTCGCCGTCTCCGGCGCCCTGGCCCTCACGGCGTGCGGCTCCGACGACAACAGCGGCAAGGAGGGCGGCGGCAGCCCGGCCGCGGCGGCCGCGCCCGGCTCGGTCCACTGCGACGGCGCCAAGGGGCAGCTGCAGGCGTCGGGTTCCTCCGCGCAGAAGAACGCGATCGACGCGTGGGTCAGGCAGTACGGCGAGGCGTGCAAGGACGTGCGGATCAACTACAACCCGACCGGTTCGGGCGCGGGCATCACCGCCTTCCTCCAGGGCCAGACGGCGTTCGCCGGCTCCGACTCCCCGCTGAAGCCGGAAGAGGCCGGTCAGTCCGCCAAGGTCTGCTCCGGCGGCCGGGCCATCGACCTGCCCATGGTCGGCGGCCCCATCGCGGTCGGCTTCAACGTGCCGGGCGTGGACAGCCTGGTCCTCGACCCGTCCACCCTCGCGAAGATCTTCAACGGGAAGATCACCAACTGGAACGACGCGGCGATCAAGAAGCTGAACCCGGACGCCGAGCTGCCCGATCTGAAGATCCAGGCGTTCCACCGCTCGGACGAGTCCGGCACCACCGACAACTTCACCAAGTACCTGATCGCCACCGCCAGGAGCGACTGGCCGTACTCCGGCGGCAAGGCCTGGCAGGCCAGGGGCGGCCAGTCCGCGCAGGGCTCCTCCGGCCTCGCGGCGCAGGTCAAGCAGACCTCCGGTGCCATCTCCTACTTCGAGCTGTCCTACGCCGCCGACGGCATCAAGACCGTCGACCTGAAGACCGGCGCGGCCACCCCGGCCAAGGCCTCCGTCGAGAACGCCACCAAGGCCATCGCCTCCGCCAAGGTCGTCGGCACCGGCAAGGACCTCGCGCTCAAGCTGAACTACCGGCCCACCGAGGACGGCGCCTACCCGCTGACCCTGGTCACCTACGAGATCGCCTGCGACAAGGGCAACAAGGCCGCCACCCTGCCGGCCGTGAAGTCCTTCCTCACCTACATCGCGTCCGAGGACGGCCAGAAGCAGCTGGCCGCCGCCTCCTACGCGCCGATCCCCGACGAGATCATCGCCAAGGTCCGCACCACCGTCGCCGGCCTGAGCTGATCCACGTGTGCGGCCCGGGTCCCGGCCCTGCCGGGGCCCGGCCGCACCGTCCGGTGCACCGCCGCCAGGAGCCCGCACCCCGTGCACGGCCCCGCAGACCGGAGAACCCGATGGACATATCCGCACAGCACACAGACGCTCTCCCGCCCCCGGCCCCGCTGCCCCCGACCCCCGCGCGCCCGGCCGCACGCGACCGTGCGGCCCAGGGCGCCGCCCGGCCCGGTGACCGCATCTTCCTCGGCCTGTCCCGGGGATCGGGCATCGCCCTGCTGGTGATCATGGCCGCGATCGCGGTCTTCCTCACCTACCGCGCCACCCTCGCCATCAGCGAGGACGACGGGAACTTCCTGACCACCTTCGACTGGAACACCGGCCTGCTGCCGCCCCGGTTCGGCATCGCCGTGCTGGCCTTCGGCACGGTCGTCTCCTCGATCGTCGCGATGGCCCTCGCCGTCCCGGTCGCGGTCGGCATCGCCCTCTTCCTCACCCACTACGCCCCGCGCCGGCTCAGCGGCCCGATCGCCTACGTGATCGACCTGCTGGCCGCCGTGCCGTCCATCGTGTACGGCCTGTGGGGCGCCCTGGTCCTCGTACCGCACCTGAACGGCCTGTACGGCCGGCTGGACGCGTACTTCGGCTGGACCGGCGTCCTGTCCTGGCAGGGCGGCGCCCCGCGCTCGCTGCTCACTGTGGGCATCCTGCTGGCGATCATGATCCTGCCGGTCATCACCAACGTCAGCCGTGAGGTCTTCCGCCAGGTCCCGCGCACGCACGAGGAGGCGGCCCTGGCCCTCGGCGCCACGCGCTGGGAGGTCGTCCGCATGTCGGTGCTGCCCTTCGGCCGCTCCGGCGTGATCTCCGCCTCGATGCTGGGCCTGGGCCGCGCCCTCGGCGAGACGATGGCCGTCGCGACCGTCCTGTCGCCCACCTTCGACATCCGGGCCAGCCTGCTGGACCCGGGCGGCGGCACCTTCGCCCAGAACATCGCGAGCAAGTTCAACGAGGCCACCGAGTTCGGCCAGGACGCGCTGATCGCCTCCGGCCTCGTGCTGTTCGTGATCACCCTGCTCGTGAACGGAGCGGCCCGCGTGATCATCAACCGCCGCAAGGAGTACTCGGGGGCCGGCGCATGACCGGGCCGGCCGTCTCGCACAAGCGCCGCGGCCCGCTGCGCGGCGCGAGCCTCCCGAAGTGGTTCCCGCTCGCCGTCGTCGCGGGCTCCCTCTCCGTCGCCGTGGGCATCGGCCTGGCCGCCGGCCTGGACAGCAAGGTGCAGTGGGGGCTGATCGCGGCCGTCCTCGCCGTGCTCTCCACCTATGCGATCGCGGCCCGTGTCGAGGGCCGCCGCCAGGCGAAGGACCGCATCGCGACCAGCCTGGTCTGGGTGTCCTTCCTCGTCGCCGTGGTCCCGCTCGCCTCCCTGGTCCGGGCCACGGTCGAGCGCGGCACGAAGGTCCTGGACGGGTACTTCCTGAGCCACTCCATGGCCGGTGTCGCCGACAGCCGGCCCGGCGGCGGTATCTACCACGCCCTGCTCGGCACCCTGGAGCAGGTGGGCCTGGCCACTCTGATCGCCGTGCCGGTCGGCGTGCTCACCGCCATCTACCTGGTCGAGTACGGGCGCGGCCGGCTCGCCAAGGCCGTGACCTTCTTCGTCGACGTCATGACGGGCATCCCGTCGATCGTCGCCGGACTGTTCGTCCTCAGTTTCTGGATCCTGATCCTGAAGATGGGCTACTCCGGCTTCGCCGGCTCGCTGGCCCTGGCGATCCTGATGATGCCCGTGGTGGTCCGCTCCACCGAGGAGATGCTCAAGCTCGTCCCCAACGAGCTGCGCGAGGCCTCCCTGGCGCTAGGGGTCCCCCAGTGGCGCACCATCCTGAAGGTGGTCCTGCCGACCTCCCTCGGCGGCATCGTCACGGGCGTGATGCTCGCCGTCGCGCGCATCACCGGTGAGACCGCCCCGGTGCTGCTGCTGGTGTGGGGCACGAACTTCATCAACAGCGATCCCTTCTCCGACCCCCAGGCCTCGCTGCCGCTGTACATCTACCAGCAGTACGCGAACAGCTCGGGATACGGCGCGGCGTACGACCGCGCCTGGGCGGCGGCCCTCACCCTGATCGCCTTCGTGATGATCCTCAACCTGGTGGCCCGCGGGATCGCCCGCTGGAAGGCGCCCAAGACCGGTCGTTAGGGCACCCGTGCGCGGCCACCGCCGCGCACCGCGGGCCGGCGACCGAGAGACCGGAAGTGAAGAAGCAGACATGGCCAAACGAATCGACGTGAGCGGGCTCACCGCCTACTACGGCTCCCACAAGGCGATCGAGGACATCTCGATGACGGTCGAGCCGCGCTCGGTGACGGCGTTCATCGGGCCGTCCGGCTGCGGCAAGTCGACGTTCCTGCGCACCCTGAACCGTATGCACGAGGTCACCCCCGGCGGCAGGGTCGAGGGCAAGGTGATGCTCGACGACGAGGACCTGTACGGCGCCGGGATCGACCCGGTCTCCGTGCGCCGCGAGGTGGGCATGGTCTTCCAGCGGCCCAACCCGTTCCCCACGATGTCGATCTTCGACAACGTGGCGGCGGGGCTCAGGCTGAACGGCGGCCGCGGCAAGAGCGAGCTCGGCGACATCGTCGAGAGGTCGCTGCGCGGCGCCAACCTCTGGAACGAGGTCAAGGACCGCCTGAACAAGCCGGGCGCCGGCCTGTCCGGCGGCCAGCAGCAGCGGCTGTGCATCGCCCGCGCCATCGCGGTGGAGCCGAAGGTGCTGCTGATGGACGAGCCCTGCTCCGCCCTGGACCCGATCTCCACCCTCGCCATCGAGGACCTGATCGGCGAGCTGAAGGAGCGCTTCACGATCGTCATCGTGACGCACAACATGCAGCAGGCGGCGCGGGTGTCCGACCGTACGGCGTTCTTCAACCTGGCGGCGGTGGGCCGGCCGGGCCGGCTGATCGAGATCGACGACACCGAGCGGATCTTCTCCAACCCGTCCGTCCAGGCCACGGAGGACTACATCTCCGGCCGCTTCGGCTGATCCGCGGCCGGTCCCGAGGATCCCTCGCGGTGCTGCATGGCGGTGCCACCGCGAGGACGCAGAAGGGCCCGCCCCCGGCTCCCGGGGGCGGGCCCGCGCTGTGGTGCGCCCGCGGTGCAGGTGCCCGCGGTAGCGCCCGGGGTGCAGGTGCCCGCGGTAGCGCCCGGGGTGCAGGTGCCCGCGGTAGCGCCCGGGGTGCAGGTGCCCGGGGTAAAGGCGCCCGAGGCCGTGCGCCCGCTCTGTCGTGCGCCCGCGTGCGTGCGCGCCCGCCGGAGCCGTGGGTCGTGCCCGGGCGCGGCCTGCGCGGCGCGGCGCCCGGGCGGCGGTCCCGGTCCGCCTATTCGGCGATCTCGGTCCGCTCCCACCACTTGTAGACGGTGACCTGGCCCTCCGCGCTGTCCTCGTGCCGCGTGGTGACCTTGTAGTGCTCGTATCCCCCGGAGTGCGGGATCTTCAGTTCCTGACCCGGAGGGACCACCGGCACCAGGGTGCCCGCGAGGTCCTCCGGTCCGCCTTCGAGGAGTGCCTTGGTAGTCATGCTTCCAGTGTCGTCACACCGGCGCGGGCGGCTACAGGAACGCCAGATCGATCAGCCAGAAGGAGCACGCCGCCACGATCGCCGCCGCCGGCATGGTGATGAACCAGCCCAGCACGATGTTCTTGGCGACGCCCCAGCGCACCGCGTTGACCCGCTTGGTCGCGCCCACGCCCATGATGGCCGAGGTGATCACATGGGTGGTGGAGATGGGCGCCTTGAACAGGAACGCCGTGGCGAACATGATGGACGCGCCGGTGGTCTCCGCCGCGAAGCCCTGCGGCGGGTCCAGTTCGATGATCTTGCGGCCGAGGGTGCGCATGATGCGCCAGCCGCCCGCGTAGGTGCCGAGCGACAGCATCAGGGCGGAGACCAGCTTCACCCACACCGGGATCGGGTCGCCGTAGTCCTCGACGTCGGCGATGACCAGCGCCATCACCACGACACCCATGGTCTTCTGGGCGTCCTGCAGACCGTGCCCGAGCGCCATGCCGGCCGCGGACACCGTCTGCGCTATGCGGAAGCCGCGCTTGGCCTTGTGCGGGTTGGTCCGGCGGAAGATCCACATGATCGCCGTCATGACCAGGTAGCCGGCGACCAGACCGACCACCGGGGACAGGAACATCGGGGTGACGACCTTGTCCAGCACCCCGGACCAGTAGACCGTCGTACCGCCGGCCAGGGCCGCGCCGACCATGCCGCCGAACAGCGCGTGCGAGGAGGACGAGGGCAGGCCGAAGTACCAGGTGATCAGGTTCCAGACGATGGCCCCGAGCAGTGCGGCGAAGAGGATGCCCATCCCCTTGCCGCCGGTGGGGGTCTCGATCAGGCCCTCGCTGACGGTCTTGGCGACCCCGCTGCCCAGGAAGGCGCCGGCGAGGTTCATGACCGCCGCCATGGCCAGTGCGGCCCGCGGGGTGAGCGCGCGGGTCGACACCGAGGTGGCGATGGCGTTGGCCGAGTCGTGGAATCCGTTGGTGTAGGCGAAACCGAGGGCGACCAGGACGGTCAGGATCAGAGCGAAGGTGTCCATGGACGCCTCAGGACTCCTTGACCGCGATGGTCTCCACCGTGTTCGCCACGTGCTCGAAGGCGTCCGCCGCCTCCTCCAGTACGTCCACGATCTGCTTCAGCTTGAGCACCTCGATCGCGTCGTACTTGCCGTTGAACAGATGGGCCAGGAGCTTGCGGTGGATCTGGTCCGCCTGGTTCTCCAGGCGGTTCACCTCGATCCAGTACTCCGTGAGGTTGGCCATGGTGCGCAGGTTCGGCATGGCCTCCGCGGTGAGCTCCGCCGCCCGTGCCAGGACCTCGATCTGCTGCTCCACGCCCTTGGGCAGCTCCTCGACGTTGTAGAGGACGACCAGGTCGACGGCCTCCTCCATGAAGTCCATGATGTCGTCGAGGGACGACGCGAGGGAGTAGATGTCCTCGCGGTCGAAGGGCGTGATGAACGAGGAGTTCAGCTGGTGGAAGATCGCGTGCGTGGCGTCGTCACCGGCGTGTTCCGCCGCCCGCATACGCTCCGCGATCTCGGCCCGGGCGGAGGTGTCCGCCCCGAGCAGTTCCATCAGGAGTTTCGAGCCCGTGACGATGTTGTCCGCGGACGCGGCGAACATGTCGTAGAAGCTCGTCTCCCTGGGGGTCAGACGAAAGCGCACGTGGGGTCCTCGGGGTGCTTCGGTTTCGGTCAGGGTGATGCTAAGCGCATCATCCGGCCACGGCTAAGGGGCCGCCCCCCAGTGTCGCCCATGGGGCATGGTGCTCCGCACCGGGGCAGGTGCCAAGGGTCGTGTACCCGGCGGAATTCGTTACCATATACCCGCCAGGGGTATGTCCCGAGCTCGCCCCCGAGCTCCACGACGCAAGGGAGACCGCGATGACGACCACCGAGGCCGGCGCTCCCGGGCACGGGGCGCAGGAGCACGTCACGCACGGTTACCACAAGCAGAAGGCCGAGCACCTCAAACGGCTGCGCCGGATCGAGGGCCAGATCCGCGGGCTGCAGCGGATGGTCGACGAGGACGTCTACTGCATCGACATACTCACGCAGGTGTCCGCCTCCACCAAGGCGCTGCAGTCCTTCGCGCTGCAACTGCTGGAGGAGCATCTGCGGCACTGCGTCGCCGACGCGGCCGTCAAGGGCGGCGCCGAGATCGACGCGAAGGTCGAGGAGGCCACGAAGGCGATCGGGCGGCTGCTGCGCACCTGAGGCGGAGGGCCGGCGCGGACGGGCCGGTCAGCCCTCGCGGCGGGAGCCGGCGGTGGCGCCGGCGCGCTCCTCGGCCACCCTCAGCACCTCGTCGATGCTCTCCAGGCTGAGCCGCTCCCGGGCGGCCGAGGCGGCGATGATCAGTTCTCCGCACAGTTCGATCTCGGCGAGGGCCACGTGGTCCTGAACTGCCGTACCGCCGAGCGGAGCCACGTGCGTCACCTCTTCCCTGCCGTCACCGGCTTCCTAGGGTAGGGAGCGGCGCACGCACCGCGCATGGCACGGAAGGGCTAGTTCGACGGTCATTTCCGGCCCCCCGTGCCACCGGGAGCCCGCCCCGGCGGTGGCTCAGCGCTCGGCGATCCGCCCGGCGTAGATGTCGCCGGCGTGCGGCAGGCTGACGGTGACGGGACGGCCGAAGGCGTACAGCAGCGTGGTCGAGCAGACGGCCACCGTGCCCGCGTGCTGCCCGTTGACGAAGCTGAACCGCTGCCGGAGCTTGCGGATGCGGCCCTGGTCGTCGAGGTAGGCGTCGAACGGGACGTCGGCCGTGGCGAACCCTTTCGCCGCCGCCCGCAGCACCGCGGCCCCGGCCGGCGAGGCGTGCCGCGCCGCGAGGGCGAGGTCGGCGGTGCCCCGGTAGTGCCGCACCGCCGTGCCCGCCACCTCGGTGCGGCCCAGGTACGTCGCCGTACGGGTGCCGCGCAGCACCTCGGCCGCGGCGAGCGGGTCGGTGGCGCCGCCGGTGACGAGATTGCCGTCGGAGAGGGTGGCCGTGTCGACGCGCACCCACTTGTCGGGCGGCACGCCCGCGCCCCGGTTCTTCATGAACAGGGCTCCCGGCGCGAGGAGTTCGGTGATCGGCAGGTGCGCGTCGGCGCCGGCCGGGTCGGGCGGCAGGATCACGGTCAGCTGCCCGAGCCTTCTGCGGAAGTCGTACGCGCCCTCGCCCCGGATGGTCACGCGGGTGCCTCCGGTGGCCATCTCCATCGACGTACGGGCCTCGGAGGTGCCCGCGCGCAGCAGGGCGGCGGGGGACTCGCGCAGGGTGGTCACCGGATCGGCGGCGCGTCCGTCCTCGGCGGCGGCGCCGCTGCCGGAGCATCCCGTGGCGCACACGCAGAGCACGAGTCCGGCAGTGCCCGCGGCCAGCAACGGCCCGCCCGCACGCCGCCGGGACGCCGACCCCGCTCGAGCCGTGCGGAGCCCCGTGCGCTGCCGATCCGTCATCGTCCGCCTACCCCCAGCCGGTCCGTTGAGTCGCGGGCCCCCTGTCGTTCCGGTCAACGACGAGTGGGGGGCTTCGTCACGCGCACCGGGCGGACCCCGGGCAACCCGCAACCGTCCGTTCACCCGGCGCGGGTAGCGTCAGGGGCGTGGCGCAGCAGGGAGAACACCGCACGACGACCGTCGAACAGGGCCGCTTCTGCCTGGCCCGCTGCACCTGCGGCTGGCGCGGTCCCGCGCGCCGGGCCCGCAGCCTGGCCCGCACGGACGCGGAGCGGCACGCCGGGCGGCCCGGCGGGGGAGCGGCGCGGCTCAGCTGAGGCGCAGGGACGCCAGCAGCTCACCGACCAGCTCGGCGTCGCGGAACTGGGTCAGGCGGCGGCGGGCGGCGGCCGGGGGCAGCCACAGCAGGCGGTCCACCTCGTCGTTGGGGACGAACCGGCAGCCGGTGGCCTCGGCGGCCCAGTAGCGGACCTCCTTGGCGCGGCCGCCCACCATGTACGTCACCGGGCTCAGCTCGGCTCCCGGCCGCGCGGTGCACCCCGTCTCCTCGGCGACCTCCCGCAGGGCGCCGGCGAGCGGGTCCTCGGCGCGCTTGAGCTTGCCCTTGGGCCAGGACCAGTCGTCGTACTTCGGGCGGTGGACGAGGCAGAGTTCGACCGAGCCGTCCCGCGGCGAGCGCCGCCACAGCACGCATCCCGCGGCGCGCACGACCGGGTCCGCGCCCGGTCCGCCGTCCCGCGCACTCCTCGCGCTCTTCCCTCCCTTTGCCTCCTTCATCCCACCTCCCTTCGCCGGAGCGTCCTTCCCGGGGGTCATCCCGTCCCACCGTCCTCCCGGCCGGGGCCGGCCGTCCGCAGCGGCCAGGACCGCTGGAAGGCGAACCGGGCCGCCTCCACCTCGTGCCGCTGGTCCGCGTGGAGCACGCCGAGCGCGTACGCCGTCGCCGGGGCGATGCGCGGGGTGCGGGCCGCCGAGGCCGCGGCGGCCGCCGCCTCCGAGGCGTCGCGGTGCCGGTCCAGGGCCCGGCTCGCGGCGCGCAGCCGGGCGCCGGCGCCGGCAGGGCCGCCGTCGAGCACCTCGCGGGCGTAACGGTGCAGGCGCAGCAGCAGGCGGACCTGGTGCCAGGGCGCGTCCTGCGGGTGCGGGGAGGGGTCCGGGGACAGGGCGTGGACCAGCGCCTGGGCGTTGTACGGGCTGCCGGCGGTGGCCAGGGGCAGCGCGGCGACGGCGTCCGTCAGTCGCTCCTCGGCCGCCGCGGCCAGGGGGCGCAGATCGGCGGCGGCCGCGGCGGGGGCGAGGGGGACCTCGCCGGCGAGTACGGCGACCTTGTCCGCCAGGGCGTGGAAGCGGCTGGAGCCGAGCGCCTGGAGGGCGGCGGAGTGGGCGCGGGTCCGGGCGAGGGTCAGCCGGCGCTCCAGCAGGGCGCCCGCCCGGGCCGCGCCCGCGGTCGGACGGCCGCGGTCCGGGGCGGGCGGCTCGGGCGGCACAGGGGCGGTGCGGGGGCCGTCGTTCCGTGGGGCGGTCACGGCCCCGGCCACCCGCCCGCCGACGGCCGCCGCGGTGGCGGGCACGGTGGCGGACAGCGCGGCGGGCAGGGGCGTGCGGTCGCCCGCGGGCCGGGCGGCGGGGGCGCCTGCGGACTGCGGTGCGGGGCCGCCTGCGGATCGGGTGGCGGGGGCGCCTGCGGACTGCGGTGCGGGGGCGCCTGCGGATCGGGTGGCGGGGGCGCCTGCGGACTGCGGGGCGGGGGCGCCTGCGGATCGTGGGGCGGGGTCGCCTGTGGGCCCCGCGGCCGCGGCGCCTGCGGTGCCGTTCGCCGCCGTACCGGAGCCGCCGGACAGGAATCCGCCGGACAGGGTTCCGCCGGACGGGCCGGCCGCCGTGGCACGGGCGCCGGACAGCTCCGTGGAGGTCAGCTCCGTGGAGGTCGGCTCCGTGGAGCCCGACAGCCGGTGCAGGGCGAGCAGCAGCCGCTCGAGCCGGGACCGGTAGGCCTGCTCGAGGGCCAGGGTGCCGGAGAGCCAGGCCAGTTCGGGACGCAGCTCCTGCGACCAGGGCTCGTCCAGCAGCGGGCGGAAGGTGTGCAGGGAGCCGCTGATGCGGCGGACCGCGCGGCGCAGGGCGCGCGCCGCGTCCACGGACTCCCCGGTGCCGTTGCGGTTGCCGGTGCCGCCGGTCTCGCGGTGCAGGCGCAGCGCGCGGAGGAACTCCGTCGCCTGCGCCCGCAGATGGGCGGCGAGGGCGTCGGCGGGCACGGGGCCGGCCGCGGGGTCCGCCGGGTCAGGGTGCGGCCGGGCCACGCCGGCGCCTCCGGGCGTCTATGAGCATCTCCTGGATGTTGCGCAGGGGGTGGCCGTCGGCGTCCGTCGCGTGCCGGGTCCACTCGCCGTCCGGTCCCAGGTGCCAGGAGGCGGTGGTGTCGGACATGCCGGTCTCCAGCAGCCGGTTGAGGGAGGCGCGGTGGCCCGGGTCGGTGACCCGCACCAGCGCCTCGATACGGCGGTCGAGGTTGCGGTGCATCATGTCGGCGCTGCCGATCCACACCTCGGGCTCGCCGCCGTTGCCGAAGGCGAACACCCGTGAGTGCTCGAGGAACCGGCCGAGGATCGAGCGGACCCGGATGTTCTCCGACAGGCCCGGCACGCCCGGCCGCAGCGCGCAGATGCCGCGCACCCACACGTCGACCGGGACCCCGGCCTGGGAGGCGCGGTACAGCGCGTCGACGACGGCCTCGTCGACCATCGAGTTGACCTTGATCCGGATGAACGCGGGCCGTCCCGCGCGGTGGTGCTGGGCCTCCTTGTTGATCCGCGCGATCAGGCCGTCCCGCAGGGACTTGGGGGCGACGAGCAGACGGCGGTAGGTCTCCCGGCGGGAGTAGCCGGAGAGCCGGTTGAACAGGTCGGACAGGTCCGCGCCGACCTGCGGGTCGGCGGTCAGCAGGCCCAGGTCCTCGTACAGGCGGGCCGTCTTCGGGTGGTAGTTGCCGGTGCCGACGTGGCTGTAGCGCCGCAGGGTGTCGCCCTCCTGACGGACCACCAGCGACAGCTTGCAGTGGGTCTTCAGACCGACCAGGCCGTACACGACGTGGCAGCCCGACTCCTCCAGCTTGCGCGCCCACTTGATGTTGGCGTGCTCGTCGAACCGTGCCTTGATCTCCACCAGCACCAGGACCTGCTTGCCGGACTCGGCGGCGTCGATCAGCGCGTCCACGATGGGGGAGTCGCCGGAGGTCCGGTACAGGGTCTGCTTGATCGCGAGGACGTCCGGGTCGGCGGCGGCCTGCTCCAGGAAGGCCTGCACGGAGGTGGAGAAGGAGTCGTAGGGGTGGTGCAGCAGCACGTCGCGGCTGCGCAGCGCGGCGAAGATGTCGGGAGCGGAGGCGGACTCCACCTCCGCCAGGTCCCGGTGGGTGCCGGCGACGAACTTGGGGTACTTCAGCTCCGGCCGGTCCAGGCTGTGGATGCGGAAGAGGCCGGTGAGGTCCAGGGGGCCGGGCAGCGGGTAGACCTCGGCCTCGCTGATCTTCAGCTCCCGTACCAGCAGGTCGAGCACCTCCCGGTCGATGGACTCCTCGACCTCCAGGCGCACCGGCGGCCCGAAGCGGCGCCGCATGAGCTCCTTCTCCAGCGCCTGCAGGAGGTTCTCGGCGTCGTCCTCCTCGACCTCCAGGTCCTCGTTGCGGGTGAGCCGGAAGGCGTGGTGCTCGAGGACCTCCATGCCCGGGAAGAGCTCCTCGAGGTGGGCGGCGATCACGTCCTCGACGGGCACGTAGCGGCCCGGGGAGCTCTCCAGGAACCGCGACAGCAGCGGCGGCACCTTGACCCGGGCGAAGTGGCGGTGGCCGGTGACCGGGTTGCGCACGACGACGGCCAGGTTCAGGGACAGGCCGGAGATGTACGGGAAGGGGTGCGCGGGGTCGACGGCCAGCGGGGTGAGCACCGGGAAGATGCGGTGCCGGAACAGCGTGAACAGCCCGGCCTGCTCCTTCTCCGTCAGCTCGCTCCAGCGCACCAGGTGGATGCCCTCGTCCGCGAGGGCGGGGGCGACGTCCTCGTGGTAGCAGGCGGCGTGCCGGGCCATGAGCTCGCGCGAGCGGGCCCAGATCATCTCGAGGACCTCGCGCGGCTGGAGGCCGGAGGCGGACCGGGTGGCGACGCCCGTGGCGATACGGCGCTTCAGTCCGGCGACCCGGACCATGAAGAACTCGTCCAGGTTGCTGGCGAAGATCGCGAGGAAGTTGGCCCGCTCCAGCAGGGGCGTGTTCGGGTCCTCGGCGAGTTCCAGGACGCGCTCGTTGAACGCGAGCCAACTGCGCTCCCGGTCGAGGAACCGTCCCTGCGGCAACTGCTCGCCCTCGACCGGTGACTCCTCGTAGCCGTCGAGGTCGGCGTCGATGTCGGGCTCCAGGTCGGAGACGGTGGCCGCCACGGTGTGCGGACGGTGGGCGGCTATGGAGCCCACGGAGGGCTGCACGCGCTGGACTTCTACCTGTGCCTGGGTGTCTGGCTGGCTCATGAACCCATTCTTCCGCGTGAGGCGCGGGACAGGCGCGTCGGAAAGCGCGCGCGGCACCGTGGGCGGCTGCGCGGCCGGGAGCACGGCGGCGATTCCCCGGTGGGGCGGCGAGGGCTCGGGCACGGCGGGCGTCATTCGCCGAGCGTCGCAAGCCCTTCTGAATCACCGGTTACGGCGACATGACGTACGGGACACCGGGGCGCGGCCCGCGGGGGGCGGGCCCCCGGGCGGGCCTCCCCACGGGCGGGCCTCCCCACGGGCGCGAATGAGCGTCGGCCCGCAGCCGCGGTCGCCGCCCGGTCAGGTCTCCGTGCGGTACATCAGGTCCGTCTCGTACGTCGTGAAGCCCAGCCGTTCGTAGACCGACACCGCCGCCTTGTTGTCGGCGTCGACGTACAGCATCGCCGTGGGCAGGCCCTGCCCGGCCAGGTGCCGCAGCCCGATCAGGGTGAGCGCCCTGCCCAGGCCGCCGCCCTGCGCGCCGGGCCGCACCCCGAGGACGTACACCTCGCCGAGCCGCTCCTCCCGGTGCACCTTGGTCCAGTGGAAGCCGATCAGGCGGCCGTCGCGCTCGGCGAGGAAGAAGCCGTGCGGGTCGAACCACGGTTCGGCCTTGCGGTCGTCGAGGTCCCGCTGGGTGAGGGAGCCCTGCTCGGGGTGGTGGGCGAACGCCTCGGCGTTCACCGCGAGCCACGCGGCGTCGTCCTCGCCCGGTACGAAGGTCCGTACCGTCACATCCGGCGGGAGCACCGGCTCGGGCAGGCCGGAGTCGGTCAACGGACGCCGCATCTGCCGCAGTTCGCGGAAGAGGGTGAGCCCGAGGACCTGCGCGAGGTGCCGGGCGGCGGAGTGCCCGCCGTGCGCCCACACCCGCAGCCGCTTCCCGGAGGCGGCCAGCAGCGCGGTGCCCAGCGCCCGCCCGTGCCCGCGCCCCCGGTGCGCCGGGTGCACGACCAGCTCGGCCGCCGGCGCCTCCACCGGGTCGGTGTCCTCCAGCTGCGCGTACCCGGCGAGTTCGCCGTCCACCCGGAGCAGCAGATGGGACACGCCCGGACGGGGCCCGCCCCGCAGCCGCAGCCGTCCCTGTTCCGAGACCGCCTGCCGGCCGTCGACACGGGCGGCCGCCGCCAACAGCCCGTGCACGGCCTCGGCCTGTTCCGGGGAGAGCTGGGAGCACGTCTCGATCGAGCGGGCGATCGGTGCGCAGTCGTCGCTGGTCATGGGTACGAGGGTACGGGCAGGCCCGCCGGCCGCCGGGTCGCGCCGGGCGGCCGGCTCACGCGGCCGTGCCGTACGGTCCCCCCGGAGGGGGCGTGGGCGCCCCCGGGAGGCGGACCGTCGCCACCGTGCCGCCGTCCTGCGCGGGGGACAGGGCGACCTGCCCGCCGGCCTGCTGGACGGTGCGGGCGACGATGGACAGCCCGAGGCCCGAGCCGGGCAGCGCGCGGGCGCTGGGGGAGCGCCAGAAGCGGTCGAAGACGTGGGGGAGTTCGTCGGCGGGGATGCCGGGGCCGTGGTCGCGGACGGTGAGGACGCCCTGGTCGAGGACGACCTCGACGGTGCCGCCCTCCGGAGAGAACTTCACCGCGTTGTCCAGGATGTTGACGACCGCGCGCTCCATCGCGGACGGTTCCGCCCGCACGTACCAGGGGTCCAGCTCGGAGGTGATCGTCAGTTCCGGGCCGCGCAGCCGGGCCCGCCGCAGCGCCGCGTCCACCGTGTCGTGGAAGGCGATCACCTGGAGCCGCTCGCCGCGCTGCCCCTCCGAGCGCGACAGCTCCTGGAGGTCGCCGATGAGGGCGGCCAGCTCGGTCATCTGGGCCGTGACCGAGGCCATCAGCGCCTTGCGGTCGGCCTCCGGCAGCGGGCGGCCGGTCTCCTCGCTGCGGGTGAGGAGTTCGATGTTGGTGCGCAGCGAGGTCAGCGGGGTGCGCAGCTCGTGGCCGGCGTCCGCGATCAGCTGCTGCTGCAGGTCGCGGGAGCTGGCCAGAGCCGAGGTCATCGAGTTGAAGGAGCGCGACAGCCGGGCGACCTCGTCCTCGCTGTCGTCCTCCACCGGGATGCGGATGGACAGGTCCTCGGTGCGGGCCACGTGCTCGACCGCCTCGGTGAGCCGGTCCACGGGGCGCAGCCCGGCCCGGGCGACCGCGAGGCCGGCGGCCCCGGCGCCCACCACCCCTATGCCGGAGACCAGCAGCAGGATCAGCGCCAGGTCGTTGAGCGTGGACTCGGTGCCCCTCAGCGGGACCGCGACGAGCAGCGCCGCGTTCACACTGGTCTGGGCGATCGGGTCGGCGAGGACGACCGGGCGGGTCAGCACCCGTACGGCACTGCCGTCGTCGGCCACGCCGTCGCGGATGATGCCCTGGCCGCTGGCCGCGTCCCTGATCACCTCCTGGTCGGCGCGGGTGACCTCGACCTCGCCCACCGACATCGCGAAGAGGCAGGCGGTGCCGTCCTGCTTGACCACCTGGGAGTAGTAGGTGGGGTGCAGGCCCCTGAGGGAGTCGTGCGGCGTGCGGGTGCAGTTGTTGTAGGCGTCCAGGATGTCGTTCTGCTGGGGGCCCCGGATGACGGCGGCCTTCCTCAGATCGCCGTCGATCTGGTCGTACAGCTTGCCCTTGACGATGAACCAGCACGTCACCGAGACCGCCGCGACCGCGAACGCCACCGCCGCCGCCACCAGCAGCGCCAGCCGCGAGCGGATCGGCAGGGACCGGAACCGGCGGACCACCGGCCTCACTCCGCGCCGCCCTGCCGCAGGACGTACCCCACCCCGCGCACGGTGTGCACCAGGCGCGGCTCGCCGCCGGCCTCGGTCTTGCGGCGCAGGTACATCACGTAGACGTCCAGGGAGTTCGACGACGGCTCGAAGTCGAAGCCCCAGACCGCCTTCAGGATCTGCTCCCGGGTGAGCACCTGGCGCGGGTGCGCCATGAACATCTCCAGGAGGGTGAACTCGGTGCGGGTCAGCTCCACCTGCCGGCCGCCGCGCGTGACCTCGCGGGTGGCGAGGTCCATGCGCAGGTCGGCGAAGGTGAGGGCCTCGTCCTCCTGGGCGGTGCCCGCCACGGCCGCCGCGTAGGAGCTGCGGCGCAGCAGCGCCCGGATCCGGGCGAACAGCTCGTCCAGCTCGAACGGCTTGACCAGGTAGTCGTCCGCGCCCGCGTCCAGGCCGGTGACCCGGTCGCCGACCGTGTCGCGGGCGGTCAGCATCAGGATCGGAGTGGTGTCGCCGGTGCCGCGGATGCGGCGGGCGGCCGTCAGACCGTCCATGCGCGGCATCTGGATGTCGAGGACGACCAGGTCCGGCCGGTACGCGCCCGCCTTGTCCAGCGCGTCCGCTCCGTCCACGGCGACCTCGGTGTCGTAGCCCTCGAAGGCGAGGCTGCGCTGGAGCGCTTCGCGCACCGCCGGCTCGTCGTCGACGATCAGGATGCGCTGCGGGTCACGGTCACGGTCGCCGTCGGCGGGGCTCATCGGTCGCTGTTCCTCGGGGGCTGGGGGGGCGGGCGGGTCCCGGGCTGTGGCGGGACCCTGCCAGCGTCGCATGTTTCCGGGTCGTGCAGTGTGCTGCGGGAACGGGGGGTCGCCGCTCACGCCGCCATGGCCGTCAGCCGCTTGAGCGGCACCTTGTGGCGGTGGGTGCGCGCGGCGGAGGTGCGCAGGCCCATCAGTTCGGGGGCGCAGACGCTCAGCGGGGCGCGGTGCTGCGCGCGCTCCACGGGGGTGGGGAGCGCCGCCGGACCGTGGAGTCCCTTGGGGCTGTGCAGCTCCTTGGCGACGGACAGGGCCAGGGCGGTGCCGGCGGGGGCGGTCGCGTCGACGGTCTCGCACTTCTCGTGCACAACCTGCTGGATCATGACGTGCTCCTCTCCTCGTTCCTGCTGCGTTGCTGCTGCGGTCGTTTCTGCTTGCTTCCTCGGGCTCGTTCCTGCGGGTACGGCCGGAACGCTCAGCTCCGGGCGCCGGAGCGCAGCCCGGCCAGGTCGGACTTGACCGTGTCGACCGGGATGGCGAAGCCGAGGCCGACGCTGCCCGCGCCGGCGGAGTCCGAGGCGGCGGCGGCCGAGTACATCGCCGAGTTGATGCCGATGACATTGCCGTTCGCGTCGATCAGCGCACCGCCGGAGTTGCCGGGGTTGAGGGACGCGTCGGTCTGGATCGCCTTGTAGGTGGTGGTGGAGGACCCGGTGTCGCCGTTGAACTCCCGGCCGCCGAACTGGAACGGCCACCGGCCGTCCCCGCCCTGCCCCTGCGCCTGGCTCTCGCCGGTGGACACGGTCACGTCCCGGTCGAGCGCGGAGACGATGCCGCTGGTGACGGTGCCGGTCAGGCCCTCGGGGGAGCCGATGGCCACGACCTGGTCGCCGACCGCCACACCGCTGGAGGTCCCCAGGGAGGCCGGCTTCAGCCCCGAGGCGCCCTCCAGCGCGATCAGGGCCAGGTCCTTGGAGCTGTCGGTGCCCACGACCTTCGCGGTGTACGACGTGCCGTCGCTGGTGCGCGCCTTGATCGACGAGGCGCCCGCTATGACGTGGTTGTTGGTGACGATCTCACCGTTCCTGGAGATGATCACACCGGAGCCTGTGGACGTGCCGTTGTCCAGTTTCGCGGTGATCTCCACGACGCTCGGGCTCACCGCCTTGGCGATCGCGGCGATGCTGCCCCGCTGGCCGGCGGGCACCACGCTGGTGCTCGTGGTGCCGGTGGCGACCGGGTCCTTGCCGGTCAGCTCCTGGAAGGCGAACGCGGTGCCGCCGCCCACCGCCGCGGCGGCGATCGCCACGGCGCAGAGCAGGGCGGCCGGACCCCTGGCCCGCTTGCCCTGAGCGGGCGGCACGGGGGCGGGGGCCGGAGCGGCGGTGGGCAGGTGAGCGGTTCCGCCGCCGTGACCGGCGTCCTGACCGCCGCCGTGACCGGCGCCCTGGGCGAGCGGGTCGCCGCCGTACGCGGCCGGCCGCGCCGGGGCGTACGCCGGCGGGGGCGGCCACTCCGGGTTCACCGGGGCGGGGGCGTGCTGCTGGTACGCGGACGGGGCCGGCCCGTCACCCTGAGGGTGCTCGTACTCGCCGCTGCGGCGGAAGCTCTCGGTCATGACAGGAAGAGTGTCCCGGGATCATGAAAGCTTCCTGAGGCTGTGCTGAGAAGCCCGACAGAACCTCGTATGCCCGATATAAAGACCCGCGCGGGCCAGGGAGGAGGAGCTGCGCGGGCGGGGGTCAGGGGCGCCACGTCACCCGCGGCGGGCGGGCCCCCGGCCTGCCTACGCGCAGCCGCAGGACCTGCGCACCACCAGCCGGGACGGGAACACCTTCAGCCGCTCCCGCCGCGAACCGGCGACCCGCAGTCCGTCGTCCAGCACCAGGTCCACGGCGGCCCGGGCCATCGCCGACCGGTCGGAGGCGACCGTGGTCAGCGGCGGGTCCGCCAGCGCCGCCTCCTTGATGTCGTCGAACCCGGCCACCGCCAGCTCGCCCGGCACGTCGATCCTGAGTTCCCGCGCCGCGCGCAGCAGGCCGATGGCCTGGTCGTCGGTGGAGCAGAAGACCGCCGGCGGACGGTCGGGGCCGGAGAGGATCTCCAGGCCCACGCGGTAGGCGTCGTAGCGGTTGTACGGCGCCTCGAACAGCCGGCCCTCGGTCGGGATGCCCGCCTCGGCCATCGCGCGCCGCCAGCCCTCGACGTGGTCCGAGACCGGGTCGCCGACGGCCGGGGTGTCGGCCGTGCCGCCGACACAGGCGACGTACTCGTAGCCGTGCTCCAGCAGATGCCGCACGGCGAGCTGGGCGCCGCCCAGGTCGTCGGTGACCACGGCCACGTCGTCGATGGCCTCGGGCCGCTCGTGCAGCAGCACCACGCGGGCGTCCCAGGCGTCGATCTCGGCGGCGGCCAGGTCGTTCAGGGCGTGGCTGACGAGGATCAGGCCGGAGACCCGCATCCCGAGGAAGGCGCGCAGGTAGTGGACCTCGCGCTCGCCGACGTAGTCGGAGTTGCCGACGAGGACCATCTTGCCGCGCTCGGCCGCGGCCCATTCGACCGCGTGCGCCATCTCGCCGAAGAAGGGCTGGCGGGCGTCGGGCACGATCAGGCCTATGAGGTCCGTGCGCCGCGAGGCCATCGCCTGGGCGACCCGGTCGGGCCGGTACCCCAGTTCCTTGATCGCGGCGAGGACGCGCTCGCGCGTGGCCGGGGCGACCGGCCGGGGTCCGTTGTTGATGACATAGCTCACGACGGCAGTGGAGGTCCCTGCCAGCCGCGCCACATCGTCCCGAGTCACCTTGGCCACGCGCGGAGTCTACGCGGATGGACCCGCTCCGGGCAGGGCGTATCACGACTTGGATGGGCGCCCGGACATGCGGGCGGACCTGCGCTCGAATGTGCGCCCGCGCGTGCGCGGGCCGCGCACGGCACGAGCACCGTCGCGCGCTACGGACGCGCGCGGTCCCGCGCCCCGGACGGGCGGCGTCCCGCGCCCCGGACAGCCGTGTCCGGCTCCCGGACGCGAGCGCGTCCGGATCCCGGGCCGCCTCGGCCCCGGCCCCGCGACCCGGCTCAGGGTCCCGGAATCAGGCCCGGCGCCCCGAAGCCCGCCCCCGGCACCCGGAGCCCGCCTCGGCGAAACGCCCCGGACCCGTCCCGGCACCCGGACCCGTCCCACCGCCAGGGCCCACTGCGGGTGCGGCGGCGCGGTCACGGCGCGCTGCCGTGGTTCCCCGCGCGCCGAGGCCCCGTCCGGGCGCGGACGCGGGCTCGTGCGCCTGCCCGCGCACCCCGGACGCGTGGCGTGACGTCTCCACGCGCCGCGCCCCGGGCGTGCCCGCCGGGACCCGCGGCCGGGCTGGGCGCCGCCCGGCTACGCCTTCGCCCGCGCCTCGGCGGGCACGGCGGCGGACGCGGGATCCGCCGCCGAGTCGGACGCGGAGCCGCCCTGCGCGCCGGCGTCGTCCGCCTTGGGCCGGGCCGCCTTGGCCTTGGCCTCGTCCGCGGCGCGCTCGACCTTCTCGGGCGTGACGAACCGGTAGCCGACGTTGCGCACGGTGCCGATCAGCGACTCGTGCTCGGGTCCGAGCTTGGCCCGCAGCCGCCGTACGTGCACGTCCACGGTCCGGGTGCCGCCGAAGTAGTCGTAGCCCCAGACCTCCTGGAGCAGCTGGGCGCGGGTGAAGACGCGGCCGGGGTGCTGGGCCAGGTACTTCAGGAGCTCGAACTCCTTGAAGGTCAGGTCCAGCACCCGGCCCTTGAGCTTGGCGCTGTAGGTGGCCTCGTCCACCGACAGGTCGCCGTTGCGGATCTCCATGGGGGAGTCGTCGTTGACGATCTGCTGCCGGCCCATGGCCAGACGGAGGCGGGCCTCCACCTCCGCCGGGCCCGCGGTGTCCAGCAGTACGTCGTCGATGCCCCAGTCGGCGGTGACGGCGGCCAGGCCGCCCTCGGTCACCACGAGGATCAGCGGACACCCCGGCCCGGTGGAGCGCAGCAGCTGGCACAGGCTGCGCACCTGCGGCAGATCGCGCCGCCCGTCGATCAGGATGACGTCGGCGCCCGGGGTGTCGACGAGCGCGGGGCCCTCCGCCGGAGCCACGCGCACGTTGTGCAGCAGCAGGCCGAGAGCGGGAAGCACCTCCGTCGACGGCTGGAGGGCGTTGGTCAGGAGCAGCAGAGAACTCATCGCGCTCCTCCCCCGGGCCCTTGCCCGTGGTCCCCGATGGGCAGCGGCGGTTCCCCTGCCGGGGTCGTCATACGTTCGTGCACGGTTCGCTCGTCCATGGCGTTCGGTTCCTCCTCGGTCCCTGCGAGGACGTTCTGCGGCACTGCCTCGTACGGTCGTGCGAATCCCGCGCCCCTGGGACCCGCTGTGCCATCGACGGCCCGTACACCTGCGGTTTCCCGCGTCGTATACAACGCTTCCGAAAGCACAAAAGGACCCGGGGGCTTCGCTGCCCGAGTCCTCTTCCCAGCAGAATAGCCGACATGAGCTCGGGTTCGGCAGGTCGTGTGACGCGTTCGGCGGTCGTCCCGGAGTGCGAGACGGCTCCGCGGACACGGGCCGGCGCGCTTCTGCGCACGGCGGACGGGGTGGCGATCGACGCCGTGTACGAGCCGGGTGCGGCTGTGTACGGGAGCGCCCCGGTGTTCGTGGTCGCGCACGGGTTCACCGGCGACCTGGACAAGCCGCACGTGCGCCGGGTGGCGCGCGCCCTGTCCCGGTACGGAGCCGTGGTCACGTTCTCCTTCCGCGGTCACGGGCGTTCCGGCGGGCGTTCGACGGTCGGCGACCGCGAGGTGCTGGACCTGGCGGCGGCGGTGTCCTGGGCGCGCGGGCTCGGGCACGAGCGCGTGGTGACCGTCGGCTTCTCCATGGGCGGGTCGGTCGTCCTGCGGCACGCGGCGCTGCACGGCCCGCGGCGCGCCGGCGCCACCGGCACGGCGGGCACGGCGCCCGCAGAGGGCGTGCACAGGGACGACGCGCACGCGGAGGACGCCCACGGGGAAAAGGCGCACAGCGACGACGCGCACAGGGACGACGCGCACGCGGCGGAGACGGACGCGCACACGGACGCCGTGGTCTCCGTGAGCGCGCCGGCCCGCTGGTACTACCGGGGAACGGCCCCCATGCGCCGGCTGCACTGGCTGGTCATGCGCCCCGAGGGCCGTCTGCTGAGCCGCTACGGACTGCGCACCCGCATCCACCACCGCGACTGGGACCCCGTCCCCCTCTCACCGGTGGAGGCGGTCCCGCGCATCGCCCCCACCCCGCTGCTGATCGTGCACGGCGACCGGGACGGCTACTTCCCCCTGGACCACCCCCGCATGCTGGCCGAGGCGGCCGGTGACCACGGCGAACTCTGGCTGGAGGCGGGCATGGGCCACGCCGAGAACGCCGCCGCCGACGAGTTGCTGGACCGCATCGGGCGCTGGGCCCTCGCACGGGCGGGCTAGCCTGGCCGTGTTCACTTCCGAGCGATCGAGGGACGGAATGGCAAAGGTCACGGTGCGCTACTGGGCGGCGGCGAAGGCCGCGGCCGGGGTCGCCGAGGAGCCGTACGAGGCGGAGACGCTCGCCGAGGCGCTCGACGCGGCGCGCGAGCGGCACCCCGGGGAGCTCGTCCGCGTCCTGCGGCGGTGCTCGTTCCTCATCGACGGTGACCCCGTGGGGACGCGTGGACATGAGACGGTACGGCTGACCGAGGGCGGCACGGTCGAGGTGCTCCCGCCGTTCGCAGGAGGGTGAGCGATGACCGACCGGCCGTATGAGGAGCCCGGGTACGACGGCTCCTACGACAGCGCGTACGCGGGCCCCTACGAGGGGCACGCCCCCTGTCCGGCGCAGGAGTGGCCCGGCGGGCAGCCGCCGGCGTACGGCGCGTACGAGGATCCGCACGCCGACCAGCAGTACACGCAGCAGTGGCAGGGCCAGACCTGGGAGACGCAGACCCACGCGCGGCCCGTCGCGGCGGCCGAGACGGCGTACCTGCCGCCGGTGGGCGGGCCGGAACCGGCGGCGGCCCCCGCCCCCCGGGCCCGGGCGCACGCCCCCGCCGACATGGCCTCCGCCCCGGCCGCCACCGGGGAGCCCGGGTACGGTCCCGCGGCCGGGGAGCCCGGGTACGGTCCCGCCACCGGGGAGCCCGGGTACGGTCCCGCCACCGTCGGCGGCAACACCCGGGTCACCGACGCCCAGCGCGCCCGCGCCGAGGGCCGCTCGCCGATCATCGAGCCCGGTATGCAGCCGGCCGCGCTCACCGCGCTGCTGGGACTGCTGCTGGCCGGCACGGCGGAACTCGGCTCCTACGCGCTGCTCGTCCCCCTGGTGCTGCTCCAGGCCGTGACGGCCGCGGGATGGTTCCGGCTGAACGGAATGTGGCCCGCCCGGCAGGGCATCGCCCTGGGCTTCGCGGGCGCGCTCGTCGCGGACGCGGCCGTGCTGGGCGCCGGCCGCGCGCACGCGCCGGCCGCGATCCTCGGCACCCTCGGCGTGTGGGTGCTGCTCTCCCTGGCCCTCCAGCTGCGCTCGCACGCCGATCCGGACGAACGGATGTACGGCCTGATGGCGACCGTCGCCGCGGCCGCGCTGGCGATCGTGGCGACCGGCTATCTGGCGGCCGTCCCGGACGCGGTCGAGGCCGGCGCCGCCGCGGTCGCGGTGGCCGCCCTGGCGCGTGCCCTGCCGCTGCCCACGGCGGCCTCGGTGGCCGTGTCGGTACTGGCGGCGGCGGGCGCGGGCATCGCGGTCGGCGGTATGACCGGGCTGGGCGCCAAGGGGGCGCTGCTCGGCGCCGGCGCGGCGGTGTGCGCGCTGATCGGCCACCGCGCGGCGAGCTACGACTACCCCTCCCGCTTCGTGCACTTCACGGCGGGCGTCGCCCTGCCGCTGGCCGCCGCGGCGCCGGTGGTGTGGGTGCTGGGACGGGCGCTCGGGTAGCCGCTCGGCGCGCGCCCCCGGCGGGGCGGGCCCCTGTCACAGGTGATCGACAATCCCCCGGCCGCCCCGTTCCCCGGCGTTACGCTCGCGGGCAGGGCGGCCGACCCGGCCCCCGTGGACCGAGGTGGGGGAACACCGCATGCGTGCGCTGCGAGTACTGCTGGTCGTCGTCGTGGTCCTCGGTGTGCTGTTCACGGTCGTGGACCGGGTCGCGGTGCACTTCGCGGAGGGGCAGGCGGCCGACCGGCTCCGCACCACGGAGAACCTCGCGCGCACCCCCGACGTGTCCATCAAGGGCTTCCCGTTCCTCACCCAGCTGGCGAGCGGCGAGCTGGACGACGTCGAGGTCGGCATCAAGGACTACGAGGCGCCCACCGGCCAGGGCTCGCGGACGATCCGCATCGACAGGCTGGAGGCCGACATGAAGGGCGTGCGCTTCTCCGGCGACTACAGCTCGGCCACCGCCGCCCGGGCCACGGGGACGGCGACCATCGGCTACGACGAGCTGCTGAGGACGGCCAAGTCCGGGCCCACCCGGGTCGGGCCCGGCGTCACCGCCCGGGTGGTCGGCCTGTCCGACGGGGGCAACGGCAAGATCAAGGTCGCGGTCGAGGCCACCGTGCTCGGCGTCAAGCTGCCCAAGCCCGTCGACGTGCTCAGCTCGGTCACCGTCCGGGGCGACAAGGTCGAGGTGACCGCCGACGCGCTGCCCGCGTTCGGCGGTGTGCGGCTCGCCGAGAGCCGCATCCGGGCCATCACCGACTTCCAGCAGGCGATCGACCGGCTGCCCGGCGGCGTCCGGCTGGACTCCGTGCGGGCGGCCGAGGACGGGGTGCGGATCACGGTGAAGGGTTCGGACGTCCGGCTGGCGGGGTAGACAACGGCCGGTGGACGGTGAACGTCCGACTGGCGAGACGCCGGGTCCGACGAGCAGATGCACGGGCGCCACGGGGCGCCGCCCAGCCGCCCGGCAGGCCCTCCGGCAGCCCTTGAGTCTCCCCATGTGGACGATCGCGTCTCAATATGCGACACGGCGGTGACATGTCCGCCCGTACCTCCCTACGATCGGGCACATGAAGCGACAGGCGGATCTCACGAAGCGGCGGGCAGTAGACCTGTGCCGCGTTGCCGCCATGCTCTGTCGCCCCTTCTGAGCGGGAGCCCGGACTCCCGCATCGCAGGGCCCCGTACGACCCGGGGCCCGTCCGCGCGCCACGCACGCCGGCCCCGCCCGTGTGTCCGCGCGCCCCAGCACTCCCACGCCCCGCCGTAACTGCCCCGGAGGAGATTGAGCATGAGCCGCAGCGACGTCCTGGTCGACGCCGACTGGGTCCAGGAGCACCTGGACGACCCGAGCATCGCCATCGTCGAGGTGGACGAGGACACCTCCGCGTACGAGAAGAACCACATCAAGAACGCCATCCGGATCGACTGGACCAAGGACCTCCAGGACCCGGTCCGCCGTGACTTCGTCGACCAGGCCGGCTTCGAGAAGCTGCTGTCGGAGAAGGGCATCGCCAACGACCACACGGTGATCCTCTACGGCGGCAACAACAACTGGTTCGCCTCCTACGCCTACTGGTACTTCAAGCTCTACGGCCACGAGAACGTCAAGCTGCTCGACGGCGGCCGCAAGAAGTGGGAGCTGGACGCCCGTGAGCTGGTCGACGGCAACGACGTGCCCGAGCGCCCGCGCACGGAGTACAAGGCCAAGCCGCAGGACACCTCCATCCGGGCCTTCCGCGACGAGGTCGTGGACGCGATCGGCAAGCTGAACATCGTTGACGTCCGGTCGCCCGACGAGTTCTCCGGCAAGCTGCTCGCCCCGGCCCACCTGCCGCAGGAGCAGTCGCAGCGCCCCGGCCACGTGCCGACCTCCCGGAACATCCCGTGGTCCAAGAACGCCAACGACGACGGCACCTTCAAGTCGGACGAGGAGCTCAAGGCCCTCTACGAGGCGGAGCAGGTCGACCTGGCGAAGGACACCATCGCCCTGTGCCGCATCGGTGAGCGCTCCGCGCTGACCTGGTTCGTGCTGCACGAGCTGCTCGGCGTGCAGAACGTCAAGAACTACGACGGCTCGTGGACCGAGTACGGCTCCCTCGTGGGCGTGCCGATCGAGCTCGGCGCCGGCAAGTAACCCACCCGACCGACCTATCTGACCTCTGGAGAAGCACATGTGTGGAGCGAAGGCCGGCGGCCCCGACGCCTCGACGATCAAGCCCGGTGAGACGACGATCCAGGGCCAGGTGACCCGCGACGGCGAGCCGGTGACCGGCTACGTCCGGCTGCTGGACTCGACCGGCGAGTTCACCGCGGAGGTTCCCACCTCGGCCACGGGCCAGTTCCGGTTCTACGCGGCGGAGGGCACCTGGACCGTCCGGGCCCTGGTCCCCGGCGCCACCGCCGACCGCACGGTCGTCGCCCAGCAGGGCGGCCTCGCCGAGGTCGCGATCGCCGTCTGAGCAGCCCTGCGGGCTGAGCAGCGCGGAAGGGCCGCACCCCCCGGGTTGGACGCCTGGGGTGCGGCCCTTCGGCATGCGCGCGACGCCGGACCCGGTCCTACCCTGGACTCATGTACGCACGCCGGCGTCACCTCTACTTCACCATGATGGGCATCTGCATCGGGCTGTTCGTCCTGGCGTGGGGCGTCGTGCGCCTCTGGTCGGTGCCGGCGGCCGTCGGCATGTGCCTGGCCGCCATGGTGATCCCGCCGGCCGCCGCCGTGGTCGCCAACCGGCGGGGCCCCGACGACCGCTGGTGGGACGACCCGTCCGGCGACCCGCAGTCCGACGACTGGTGGGACGAACTGGACGGCAGGAAACGCCACTGACGCCCGCCCGCTCGGGGCGGGGGCGGGGCGCCGGGCGGGGGACGGCTGGAGCGGCGGGCCCGGGTACCGGGGCGGACCGGAGCGGCGGGCCGGCTCAGTAGACGAGGGCCTGGGTGTCGTCGCCCAGCGCCTCCTGCACGAACACCTGCGCGCCCGCGATCCGCACACCCTCGATCACGTCCTTCTCCGTGATCTCGCGGCGGGCCGCGCACTGGGTGCACAGGGTGATGCGGCCGGCGGCCAGCACCGAGTCGATCAGATCGGGCAGCGGAGCGGCGTGCGGAAGCTCGAACTCGGCCGCGCGGCCCGGCAGCGCGAACCACGACGACTCCCCGGTCAGCCACAGCGAGACCTCCACGCCGCTGGCCACGGCCACGGCCGCGACCGTGAACGCCTGCGAGCAGCGTTCGGGGGCGTCCGCCCCCGCCGTCACCTTGATCACGAGCTTCTTCGCCATGCCGGAAGGTTATCCCCGGCGACCTGCGGCCGCGCGGGCGGCGTCGCACCGCGGTGTGCGCGGCGTGCGAGGCGGTACGAGATCAACCCGTGATCGAACTCCCGTACAACCCTGTGCAGTTGCCCGAGGTCTCCCGTGGAGCGCGCATGCGGAATGCGTGCTTCACCTTTTGTGGGGGATGTCTTGGAAGATTCCGAAAGACCCCGGTCCCGCCGCCCTCGGCGCCGTGGCCGTACGGCCCTGCTGATCGCCACGGCCGCCGTCCTCGGCGTCGTCGGCGGCACCTGCACCGGTTATCTGATCCAGGCCGACCGCAGTCCCACCCCGCTGCCCCCGTTGTCCCAGGCCACGCTGGCGCAGGCCAAGGGGCCGGCCCCCGAGCCGCTCCCCGCCGCCCAGGACCGGAAGGTCAGGACCGACGGCGATCTGCGCAAGCTGCTGCTGTCCAAGCCGCGGGGGGCGAAGAGCCCCGAGTGGCTGGAGGGTTCGGTCGGCTGGGTGGACGTGGCCGCCTACGCCGGGTACTTCGAGCACCCGGCCGACGCCTTCCGCGCTCTCGCGGAGGACGAGTTCCGCCGGGCCGCCGTCACCGGGTGGGAGACCAGCGACCGGACGCGCGTGGAGATCCGGCTGATCCAGTACCGCCAGGAGGAGCGCACCGCCGCCGCCGCTCACGCCAAGGGCGCCCAGAACTACCTCGACGAGGAGGGCGGCACCAGGAGCTGGCCGGTCCCCGGCACCGAGGAGGGCAGGGCGTACGTCCGCACCCGCCCGTCCACCAAGGCCGGCTACCTGCCCCTGTACAGCGCGGAGGCCCACGCCTGGCGCGGGGACATCGCCGTGGAGATGTGGGTGTACTCCAGCAGTCCGGTCCCCAAGGCGACGATCATGGATCTGGCGGAGCGGCAGATGGAGCGTCTGTGAGCGAGAACGAGCACCGGCCCGAGGACGAGCCCGGTCCCGAGAGCAGGCCCGGCCCCGGGACCGAGCCCCGGCTCGCGAACGGGCCCGACCCCGGCGACAAGGCGCAGCCTGTTCCGGATCCCGGGCCGGCGACCGCGTCCAAGGCCGCCACCGAGCCCGCCACCGGCTCCGAGGCCGCCACCGGCTCCGAGGCCGCCACCGAGCCGGATGCCGTCAGCGAGACGGCCCCCGCATCCGAGGCCGCGACCGAGCCCGCCCCCGTGGCCGATGCGCCGGTGCGCAAGCCGGTGCGGCGCGGACGGATCGCCGCGATCGTGGGTGCCGTCCTGGTCGCCGGCGCGGTCGTCGCGGGGACGGGGTACACCGTGGTCACCGTGCGCGACGCGGACCGGAACCCCGGTGCGCCGGTCTGGGCCATCCCCGAGGACAGCGGGCGGAACGCGAAGCCGGCCGCGCCCACCGGGCTGGCCGCCGCGCTGGTACCGCACGGCCACGGCTGGGAGCGCGGCCCGGATCTCGGCGAGTTCGCGTCGGGCGTCCAGCTCGACGGTGAGCGGGCGGTGGCCCTGCGCAAGGAGGCGCTGCGCGGCCTGCCCCGGACCCAGCGCAAACGGCTGGAGCGGGAGATCGACAAGCAGCGCGTCCGGGGCATGGCGATGGGCAGCTACCTCAGGACGGACGTCGGCGACGCCTTCACCGAGGAGGCGATCTCGGTGAGCGTCGTCCTCACCCGGATGGACAACAAGGAGGCGCTCCGCTCCGTCGCCGCCTGGCAGAACGAGTTCCTCGAAGCCCTCCATGTCTTCCGCAGGGGACCGGCGGTCAAGGGGCACAAGGACGCCAAGTGCTTCCTGCCGCCCGAGAACGACAGGCAGAAGAAGGCCGAACGCCTGAGCGGGATGATCTGCTCGGCCCACCAGGGCGACGTCCTGGTCAGCCTCAGCGCGGAGGGGCCGGCCGGCTTCGACACCAAGGCGGTGGCGGACCTGCTGACCGACCAGCTCGACCGCATCAAGGACCCGGGGGAGGCCGTATGACCGAGCAGACGCAGGAGCAGGCTCAGGAGGAGACGCGGGAGCAGGCTCAGCACGAGGCCCAGGAGACGCAGGAGGCCTGGGAGACCCAGGAGGTCCAGGGGACCCCCGAGACCCGGGAGGCCCGGGAGCCGCAGCGGACGTCGGAACCGGAACCCCCGGTGGCCGCCCCGGCCCTGGCCCCGGCCCCGGCCCCGGCCCCGGACCCGGCCCCGGCGCCCGGGAAGGACCGCCGTCTGCTGCGGGCCGTGCTGCGCTGGACCGCCGCCGTCACCGTGTTCGCGGCGTTCGGCGCGGGCACGGCGTACGGCATCACGAGCATGGAGCGCACGGACGTACCGGGCCTCGCGACCGAGCCGGACGGCCGGTGGGACTATCCGGTGCTCACCAGGCCGCCGCTGCCCTCCGGCAGCCCGGGCCCCTTCGCCGAGGGCAACCGGGCCGGCGCCCACTACGCCGATCTGCGCGCCCTCGTGCTGCCCGCTCCCAGGGGAGCCAGGGAGGACAAGGCGCTGCGCGGCTCCGACGGCTGGCTGGCGACCAGGGACTTCCTGGCGGAGTACAGCGACCGCAAGGACCGCGCCGAGCTCGGGCAGCGGTTCGCCGACTCGGGCCTGCGGCACATCGCGGCCCGCGGCTGGACCACCGAGGACGGCACGCGGACCCGGGTCTACCTGCTCCAGTTCGGCACGGCGGAGGTGGCCGACCAGATGCAGTACGAGGCCGGCGGGGCGAACACGGCCGATCGCCCGGTGCGCGGCGCCCAGGTGTCGCGGCTCGACGCGTCCTTCCCGCTCGCCGCGAAGGTCGAGAACGTCAGCCGCTACATCTACGGCGAGTCCCGGCCGTACGGCGAGGAGCAGGTCCGGCACGCCTACCTGCTGGCCGGCGACGTCCTCGCCATGATCGTCCAGTCCCGCGAGGGCGCCGTCGCCGCCGTCCCGTTCCAGCAGACGGTCACGCTGCAGAGCGAGCTGCTCGGCTGAGCGGACGAGGGCGCACCTCGGCAAGAGGGCCGGGGCCCGGCCGACTAAGCTGGGCCCCGGCCCTGTGTACGCACGTACCGCACCGCGCTCGACAAGGAGCACCCCGTGGAGACTTTCTTCGAAACCCTTCTGGTCCTGGTCTGCGTCGGCGTCCTCGCCTTCGCCTACCTGACCGTGAAGAAGCTGTACCAGGGCCAGCGCTGACCCCGCCGGCTCAGCCCTCCCCGTCTGCCACCACGAAGAGCTGCTCATGATCGAGATCCCGTCCGACCTGCACAAGGACCTGGTGCCCCTCGCCTTCCTGCTCGGCGAATGGGCCGGCGCGGGCGTGCACGACTTCCCCGGCGCCGAGAAGTGCAACTTCGGCCAGGAGGTCAGCTTCACCCACGACGGCCGGGACTTCCTGGAGTACCACTCCCACACCTGGGTGCTGGACCAGGAGGGCAACAAGGTCCGCCCGCTGGAGTCGGAGGCCGGCTTCTGGCGGATCGACAGCGCCCGCAAGGTCGAGGTCACGATGACCCGCGACGACGGTGTCGTCGAGGTCTGGTACGGCGAACTGGCCCACCAGAAGCCGCAGATCGACCTGGCCACGGACACCGTGGCCCGCACCGTTTCCTCCGGCCCCTACAGCGGCGGCAAGCGGCTCTACGGCTACGTCAACAGCGACCTGATGTGGGTGGGCGAGAAGCAGACCCCCGAGGTCGAGCTGCGCCCCTACATGTCCGCCCATCTGAAGAAGGTCGTCACCCCCGAGGAGGTCGAGCGCTGGGCCAAGGCCCTGCCCGACGACCTGCCCGACGACGGCATCGCCTTCTTCAAGTAGGTCTTCAAGTAGGTCTTCAGGTGGGCCGCACCCCACTGGTCCTAGACTTTCCGTGTGGTGAGCACCGACTGGAAGACCGACCTGCGGCGGCGCGGCTACCGGCTGACCCCGCAGCGGCAACTCGTGCTCGAAGCCGTGGACAGTCTGGAGCACGCGACCCCCGACGCCATCCTCGGCGAGGTGCGCAAGACCGCGTCGGGGGTCAACATCTCCACCGTGTACCGGACCCTGGAGCTCCTGGAGGAGCTGGGCCTGGTCAGTCACGCCCACCTCGGGCACGGGGCGCCGACGTACCACCTGGCGGACCGGCACCACCACATCCACCTGGTGTGCCGCGACTGCACCGGCGTCATCGAGGCGGATCTGTCGGTGGCCGCCGAGTTCACCGCCAAGCTGCGCGAGCAGTTCGGGTTCGACACGGACATGAAGCACTTCGCGATCTTCGGGCGGTGCGGGGACTGCGCGGCCGGGGGACCGCCGCCGGCCGAGCGCCCGAACGCCGAGTCGTAGTCTGGTGTTCATGAAGAGCCCCCTGCTGTCCCTGCCCGGCGCCGTCCCCGCCGAGGGCGTGGACGAAGGCGTCGCCGCCCACTACGGCGACCTGTTCCGCGAGCAGCGCGCCCTCGCGGACGGGACCGGTTTCGTCGACCTCTCGCACCGCGGTGTCGTCACCGTCTCCGGCGAGGACCGGCTCGGCTGGCTGCACCTGCTGCTCACCCAGCACGTCAGCGAACTGCCCGCCGGCCAGGCCACCGAGGCGCTGATCCTGTCCGCGCACGGCCACATCGAGCACGCGCTCTACCTGGTCGACGACGGCGAGACGGTATGGGCCCATGTGGAGCCGGGCACCCAGGAGGCGCTGATCGCCTATCTGGAGTCGATGAAGTTCTTCTACCGGGTGGAGGTCGCCGACCGGACGGCCGACTTCGCCGTCGTGCACCTGCCGGCGGGTTCGATCGCCGACGTGCCCGAAGGGGTCGTCGTACGGGAGACCGCGCACGGCCGCGACCTGTTCCTGCCCCGCGCGGACCTCGAGCAGTACGCCGCGCAGGCCGGGCCGCCCGCCGGGATCCTCGCCCACGAGGCGCTGCGCGTCGAGCAGCACCGGCCTCGGCTCGGCTTCGAGACCGACCACCGCACCATCCCGCACGAGCTGGGCTGGATCGGGACGGCGGTGCACCTGCAGAAGGGCTGCTACCGGGGCCAGGAGACCGTGGCCCGGGTGCAGAACCTCGGCAAGCCCCCGCGCCGCCTGGTGTTCCTGCACCTCGACGGCAGCGACGTCCACCTCCCGGCGCCGGGCACCGACCTGCGCCTGGCCGACGACGGCCAGGACGGCCGCAGGATCGGGTTCGTCACCACCTCCGTGCGCCACTACGAGCTCGGCCCGGTGGCGCTCGCCCTGGTCAAGCGGAACGTGCCGGTGGACGCCCGGCTGCTGGCCGGGGACACGGCCGCCGCCCAGGAGACCGTGGTCGAGCCGTAGCCCGCCGGGCGGGAGCGCTCACATCTCCAGCAGCACGGTGAACGGGCCGTCGTTCGTCAGCGACACCCGCATCCGCGCGCCGAACCGGCCCGTCGCCACCGTCGCGCCCAGCGCCCGCAGCTGGGCGACGACCTCCTCCACCAGCGGCTCGGCCACATCGCCGGGGGCCGCCGCGTTCCAGGTGGGACGGCGGCCCTTGCGGGCGTCGCCGTAGAGCGTGAACTGGCTGATGACCAGCAGCGGGGCGCCGGTGTCGCTGCACGAGCGCTCCTCGTGCAGCATGCGGATCGTCCACAGCTTGCGGGCGAGCTGCGCCGCCTTCTCCTTGGTGTCCTCGTGGGTCACCCCGACCAGGACGCACAGCCCCTCGCCCTCGATGGCCCCCACCGTCTCGCCGTCCACGACGACGCTCGCGCCGTCCACCCTCTGCACCACTGCACGCATGCCGACCATCATGCCCGGCGGTCCGGGACGCGCCGCGGCGGGGCGGCGAAGTCCATATCGTGCTTCTTTCTGTTCCGTAACCCCCCATCCGGGGCCGATCGGGGGCACTCGGTCACATTCTGGCCACCAGGGGTGGCACGATGCTCCCGTACGCGCCGGTCGAGGGGACGGTTAGACGCATGGACACATCAGTCACGGGGGTTGCCGCCGGGGTCGTCCCGGGAGGCCCGGAGGGCCACCGGCCACCCGTGCAGCGCACCGACAGCCCGGCGCCGCCCGCGGACCCGGCCGAACCGGACCTCACCCTGCTGAGTCTGCCCGAGCTGCGCGCGCTGCGCCGCCAGGCACTGCGCGACGAGGCCGACCTGAGTTATGTACGGAGGCTGCTGCAGGGCCGGATCGACATCCTGCGCGCGGAGCTGGCCCGGCGCGGGCCGCGGTCCGTGCCGGACGCCGCCGAGCGGGCCGGCACCGCACCGGCGTCCGTGGTGGAGCGGCTCGCGGAGATCCTCAAGGACGGCCCGGCCCGGCAGCGCTCCTCCGCGCGCCATGTGACGCTCGGGACTCCGCGCGGCGAGGAGTACCGGCGGCTGGCCGCCGAGATGCTCGCCGAGGTCGAACTGTCGGACCTGGGCGCCCGCACGGACGGCGAACTGGCCGCGGGGATGGGCCGGCTGGTGCGGTACGAGCAGCAGGTCTCCCACAGCCGCCAGCGGCTGCAGCGCACGGCCGACGACTGCAGCGCGGAGATGGCCCGCAGGTACCGCGAGGGCGAGGCCCAGGTGGACGACCTCCTCACCTGACCCGCCCCGCGGGGCGCGGGGAACCCCGGCGGGGCACCCAGGCAGACGGGCGCCCGGCCGGCCTCCCGCCGGGGCCCCGAGCCGGACCCCACCGGTCTCCCGCAACCGGGCCGCGCCGAGCGCCCGGCCGGTCTCTCGCCGGGCCTCCGGCCGGCCCCGCCGGGCTTCTGCCGCCGGGCCGCGCCGGGCCCCGGGTTTCCACCGGGCTGCGGGCCGGTCTCACGCCGGTCTCACGCCGGGCTCCGGGCCGGTCTTCCGCCAGGCCGGCGAGGGTCTTCTGCCGGTGTCCAACCGGCCGAGCGGGGACTTCTGCCGGTCCCTTGCTCGGCCCCGCCGGTCTCCCGCCTGGTCCCCGGCCGGCCCCGCTGGGCTCCCGCGGGGCCGCGCGGATCCTCTGCCGGTCCGCCTGTCCGGCCACGCCGGGCGCCCGGCCGGTCTCGCCGGGCCTCCGGCCGGCCCCGCCGGGCTTCTGCCGCCGGGCCGCACTGGGCCCCCGGCCAGTCTTCCGCCTGGCCCCCGGCCGGGCTTCGCCGGCCCTTTCTGCCGTCAGGCCGCACCGGGCCCTCGGCCGGTCTTCCGCCGGGGGGGCTCCGCCCCGGCCCTCCCGCCGGACCGCGAGGGTCATCTGCCGGTCTCTTGCTGGGCCCCGCTGGGCTCCCGCTGGGCCCCGCTGGGCTCCCGCCGGGCCCCGGGCCGGGCCTCCCGCCGGGCTGCGCCGGGTCCTCGGCCAGTCTTCCGCCGGGCTCGGGGCCGGTCTCACGCCCGGCCGCGAGGGTCTGCTGCCGGTCTTCCGCCGGCTCCGCCGGGCCCCCGGCGGAGCCCCGCGGGTCTCCCGCTCCCGGCCGGTCTCTTCCCGGGCCTCCGGCCGGCCCCGAGGCTTCTGCCGCCAAGCAGCGCCGGGTCCTCGGCCGGCCTTCCGCCGGGCCCCGGGCCGGTTCCTGTTGCCGAGCCGCGTGGATCTTCTGACGTTCTCCCGCCGGATCCCCGGCGGGGCCCCGCCGGTCTCCCGCCGCCGGGCCGTGCTGGGCCTCGGCTGGTCTCCCGTCGGGCCGCGCCGGGTCCCCGGCCGGCCTCCCGCCGGCCTCCCGCCGGGCCCCCGCCGGGCTCCGCCGGGCCCGTCGCGGTCTGCGGGGCCGTGTCGGGCCGACGGGGGCAGGTCCGGTGCGGAAAATGCGGCGACACCCCCGGGCCGCCGCGCATACCGTCGGACCATGACTGCCGCCCGCCCCGACATAGACGTACGCCCCATCGCGGAAGCCGAGATCGCCGACTGGACACGCGCCCTGAACACGGGCTTCCTGCGCAGCCCAGCCGTCTCCGGGGACGAGGTCGCCGACCGTGCCTCGTACATCGTCCCGGACCGCACCCTCGGCGCGTTCGACGCCGGCCGCTGCGTGGCCACGTTCCGCTCCTTCCCCCAGGAAGTGACCGCCGTGGGCGGCGCGGCCGTCCCCGCCGACGCGATCACCAACGTCACCGTCAGCCCCACCCACCGGCGGCGCGGCCTGCTCAGCCGGATGATGGCCCGCGACCTGGCCGCCGCCAGGGAGCGCGGGGACGTGGTCGCCACCCTGATCGCCGCCGAGTACCCGATCTACGGCCGGTACGGCTTCGGCCCCGCCACCTCGGCCGTCCAATGGACGATCGACGTGCCGCGGGCCGGACTCGACCCCCGCCGGCCGGGTCCGGACGACGGCGGCCGGATCGACCTCGTGGACGGCGACGACGTCCGCAAGCTCGGGCCCGATCTGCACGAGCGGCTGCGCCACCTGAAGCCCGGCGCGGTCGACCGCTCCGAACGCTGGTGGCGGATGAGCACCGGCGCGCTGGACGTCAACCGCGCCTCCTGGGTCGAGCCCTTCCACGCCGTCCACCGCGCGGCGGACGGCACGGTGGAGGGACTGGTGCGGTACCGCTGCGACGACACCTGGGGGGACGCCAAGCAGCCGCTGAACACCGCCACCGTGAGCGACCTCATCGCGGTCACCCCGGCCGCCGAGCGCGCGCTGTGGCTGTACCTGTGCTCGATCGACTGGGTGGTGAAGGTCAAGACGGGCTGGCGCGCCCCCGACGACCTGCTCCCGCATCTGCTGCCGGACCCCCGCGCGGCGGGGATCACGACCCAGGCGGACTGGCTGTGGGTGCGCGTCCTGGACGTCGTACGGGCCCTGGAGGCGCGGACCTACCAGGGGACCGGCGCCCTGGTGCTGGAGGTGGCCGACCGGACCGGACCGGCCGGCGGACGGTTCCGGCTGGAGGCCGGACCGGACGGCGCCGCCTGCACCCCCACCACACGGCGGGCCGACCTGGTGCTGGACGTGGCGGAACTGGCGACCCTGTGGCTCGGCGACGAGTCGGCGGTACGGCTCGCCGCGCTGGGCCGGGTCCAGGAAGAACGAGCGGGCGCCGCCCGGCTGGCCGACGCCCTGCTGCGCACGTCCAGGCGGCCTTGGTGCCCGGACGTCTTCTGAGTGCTCCTTCCTGCCGGTGGAGGTGACGGGGATGACGCATCCGTAGCTGCTGTTCGGTTGTGGCTGTGCGCGAACGGTGTTCGGTTGTGGCTGCGCGTGCGGTCTTCAGTTGTGGCTGTGCCGGACGGTGTGAAGTTGTGGCTGTGCGACGACTGTTCAGTTGTGGCTGTGCGCGGGCCGGACGCCGGCTGGTGCCGGCTCCGGCGCGTCGGCCGACCGTGCTCCCGGCTCCCCTCCGGAAGGGAGCGCGGTCCGACGTTCCCCGGATGTCACCCTGGTGGCCAACCACTAGAAAGTTTGACCATGTTGTGGAAGTTGGCTACCAACTTCACTCCTCTTATCTCCGTTTGGAACGTCTCATAACCACCTGCCGGTGAACTGCCCGAAGATGGCGAGAAGTTGTACTGTTCGGCCGTGGAGCCGGAACATGCCTCCGTCAATGGGCGGGAGAGGTCACAACGGCCACATCCGTCACACACCGAGGTGGCCGACGAGCTGCGGCACCGGATCAGGACCGGCGTGCTGCGGCCGGGCCAGCGCATGCCCACCCAGGCGGAACTGGCCGACGAGTTCCACGTGGAGCGCGGCGTCGTGCGGCAGGCCCTGCGCATCCTGAGGGCGGAGCGCCTGCTGACCAACGGGTCCCAGGGCAGCCCGGCCACCGTCGCGATCCCCCCGCACCCGGCCCTGACCGGCCCCGCGGCCCCTCCGCTGCCCACCACGGTCGCCCTCACGCCGCGGATCGCCGCCGCCTTCGAGGCCCCGCACGTCGAGATCGACGCCCTGTGCCTGACCTCCATCTCGCTCACCCTGGCCATCGGCGAGCCGCTGCGCCAGATCCACGCCGGACGGCTGAAACCGGCCAAGATCGACGTCCGGGTCCTGCTGCCCAGCCGGGACATCGACCTGGCCTTCCCCGCGCCCGTGGACGCCTCCGCCTCCGGCCGGCTGCGCGGGCGCTGGCTGGCCCAGCGCAACGCCCAGGGCCAGGTGCTCCGGCACAATCTGCGGGCGCTGCGCGCCTCCCACGGCATCGACGTGCGCGTGACGTTCCGGGCGCTGCCCTTCACCCCGCCGGTCAAGCTGTACCTGCTCAACGGGGCGGAGGCGCTGTTCGCGTACTACACGCTGGGGCGCCGCGAGGAGGAGATCGACCACGAGCACCTCGAGCTGTACGACGCGGAGGGCACCCGGTCGATGCTGTTCGCCTTCGAGCAGGGCGCCGGGCCGCGGGACACGACGTTCGTGGAGCAGTCGCACCTGTGGTTCAACGCGCTGTGGGAGACGATCAGCTCGGAGCTGACGCTCTCGGGCTGACGTCCCCCACGGGGTCTGCGTGCCGGTTCCGTCACAGAGCGTGCGCGGGCGCCGGTTCCGTCACAGGGCGTGCGCGGGCGCCGGGTCCGTCACAGGGCGGGCCTGGTCAGGAGCATGGCCAGCACCACGGCCCCCACGGAGCACACGGTGGGGCTCTTGGCCTTGATCCCGACGGTGAGCAGGAGCAGGCCGATGATGCCCATCGCGCCGTACTTCCACTGGATGAGCTGCTCGAAACCGATGACGAGTACTGCGGAGAGAAGAGCGAGAGCAGGCACGGCGATTCCCCCTTCGGGCATTCCTGGGCGGGTCATGGGTGGGGGGTGGTGGCGGTGGTGGGCAGTACAGGAGGCAAAACTTCCGCCAACTTCTCCAAGTTGGTAGCCAACTCTGATTAAGTTGTCCCCACTTGGCTACTGCCTATAAACAACTTCCAAACAACTCCCTTCAACTGGATCCGAGTTGTAGCGTTTGGTCGTGACCCAGGAGAACGTGGCCGTGAACGGCAGCAGAAGGAGCTCGCCGCAGGAGATCGCCGACACCCTGCGGGAGAGGATCCGCGCGGGCGAGCTCAAGCCGGGCGACCGCCTGCCCACCCAGGCGGAGCTCGCCGACGAGTTCGGCGTGGAACGCGGCACCGTTCGCCAGGCCCTGCGGGCGCTTCAGGAGGACGGGCTGCTCAGCAATGTGAGCAAGGGCAGCCCGCCCAGGATCGCCGCCCCGGTCACGGCCCGCGCGGAACCCCAGCCCACCATGGTCGGCCTCACCCCCCGGCTGCTGGAGGCCTTCTCCGCCCGGCGGGTGCGGATCGACGCGGCCTGCCTGACCGCCGAGACGCTGATGCTGGCGCTCGGCGAGCCCGTCCGCCTGATCCACGAGGGCAGTCTGCGCCCGGAGTCGATCGAGGTGCGCATCCTGCTGCCGTCCCGGGACATCAATCTGGCCTTCCCCGTCTCGGTGGACCGCGGCAGCGAGGACGACCCGGTCCACCAGCGCTGGCTGGCCCAGCGCAACGCCCAGGGCCAGGTGCTCCGGCACAATCTGCGCGCCCTGCGCGCCACCCACGGCATCGACGTGCGGGTGACCTTCCGCGCCCTGCCCTTCACCCCGCCGGTCAAGCTCTACCTGCTCAACGGCGCGGAGGCGCTGATCGCGTACTACATGATCACCCGTCGTGAGGAGCTCGCGGACGAGGGCACACTGGACATGTACGACGTCATGGGCACCGAGTCCCTGCTGTTCTCGTTCGAGAGGTCGGCCGGCCGGCGGGACGCCGCGTTCGTGGCGGAATCGCAGAAGTGGTTCGACGCCCTCTGGGAAACCATCACGACGGATCTGACACTCTCCTAGTGACTTCTGATACGACGCAGACTGAAGCGGTGACAGCAGAGACCGGAACAGAGACCGAGAAGCTGCGGAACCTGATCACACGTGCCCGTGTCGTCCTGTGGGACTTCGACGGCCCGATCTGCCGCCTGTTCGCCGGGCACTCGGCGGAACGGGTGTCGACCGACCTCGTGCACTGGCTCGAGGGCCGGGGCCTGCACGGCCTGCTGACGGAGACCGAGCGCGAGTCCCTGGACCCGCACATCGTGCTGCGCGCCGTGGACCGCCGCCACCCCCGCAGCGACCTGGTCACCGAGCTGGAGGCCCGCCTCACCCAGGAGGAGCTGCGCGCCGCCTCCTCCGCCTGGCCCACGCCCTACGCCGACCCGCTGATCCGCACCTGGACCGCCCTCGGCTCCCGGCTGGCCATCGCCACGAACAACTCGCCGCGGGTGGTGCGCACCTACCTGGACGGCCGCGGCCTGCTGGACTGCTTCGCCCCGCACATCTACGGACGCACCGAGGACCTGCACCACCTCAAGCCGGACCCGCACTGCCTGAACCGGGCCCTGAGCGCCATGGGCGCGGCCCCGGCCGACGCCCTGATGATCGGCGACACCCCCTCCGACCACGAGGCCGCCCTCAGGGCCGGCGTCCCCTTCCTCGGCTACGCCCGCAACGCCCGCAAGGAGAAACTCCTGCGCGAGGCCGGCGCGACCGTGATCGTGGAGTCCCTGGAACCGGTGCTGCGCGTCCTGCGGGGCGAGCGGCATCAGGCCTGAGTCATCAGCAGCGTCAGGGCCACGGCGGCCCCGACGGCCAGCCCGCTGTGCCGCGCCCGTATCCCCACGGCGAGCGCGCACAGCAGCACCACCCCGGCCGGGCCGAGCCACGTCCGGGCCAGGGTGCCCGCCAGCAGCCCGAGCGCCTCCCGGAGCACCGCGTTCAGAAGCATGTCCACCCACCTCCACGCCACTTCCCCGCAACCTCACCGGCAACCCGTCCAATTGGACTGCTTGCGGTGAAGTTGTCATCCCCGGCTCGTCTGATCCCTTAACGGGCCGACCAGTGCGGGCCTGAGTTGACCGAAAACGCTGCCCTGTCTGACTGAAACCGGTTTGCCCGTGGACGGGAAGCGGTACGGTCCAGGGGTGAGCGCCAAGCGGGCGGACAAGGGGGGCGGGCGAGAGGCCCGCCGGGTGTTCGAGGAGCTGCGGGCCCGGATGGTCGACGGGACGTACCCCGTGCGCTCCTTCCTGCCCTCGCAGCGCGCCCTGGCCGAGGAGTTCGGCGTCTCCCGGGACACCGTGCAGCGGGCCCTGGGCGAGTTGCGGCGCGAGCGGTGGATCGAATCCCGGCAGGGCAGCGGCTCACGGGTCGTCAAGAACCAGCGCATACAGTCCTCGACGGTCAGGGCCACCAGGGAGCGGCGCGGTCTGACGCTCGGACCGCTGATCGGGGAGGCCTTCGAGCGTCCCGAGGTGGCGCTGGACGTCTACACCCTCACCTCGGAGAGCCTGGACGCCCACATCCGCCTGCAGGCGGAGCGCATCCGCAGCCGGTCCATCGCGCCCGAGCGGATCATCCTTCGGATGCTGCTGCCCCTCGAGGACCCGCCGCTTCCCTACCCGCGGGTCAAGGACGACAGCGACGACCACCGGCTGCGGGAACGTCTGCACGGCATCACCGAACGCCACACCGACTCGTTGCGCAGGGTGTTGCGGGACCTGCAGACCGAGGGCCTGGTGCCCCAGGTCGCCGTAAGGATCCGCCGGACGCCGCTGCCGCCCGCCTTCAAGCTCTACCTGTTCAACGGGGCCGAGGCGCTCCACGGCTTCTACGAGATCGTCGAGCGCCCGATCGAACTGGAATCCGGTGAGGAGGTGACCGCGATCGACGTCCTCGGCCTCGGCGCCACCCTCACCCACCATGTGAAGGACGGCGATCCGCAGTCCCCGGGGACCGTCTTCGTGGACAGCGCCCAGGCGTGGTTCGACTCGGTCTGGCAACAGTTGGCCGAGTAGGCCGGATCCTTGCGCTAGCATTCCCGCACCGCGCTCGAGCGATCGCCCCCCTTCGTACGTATGGATGTGGGACGGCGGACACGCCGCGCCCGCGGGACCGACGCGGAAGAGCGAGCAACCACCACTTGACCGACTCGGCCGTCTCCAAGTCGCGCGGGCAGGACCTCAGGCTTAACGTTTGCCCTACCTCTCACCTGCGCGACCGAACCGGAGCGGCCAGTGGACGCACCACCCGTCTCTCAGGACCCTCCCGGGAGACATGCCGCGGGGCCCTCCGGCGCGGCGGCCCTGGCGGCCTTCGTGCGCAACGCCGAGCTGGGCCAGGCGAGCAGCGGCCACCACAACCGCAACTACGTGGTGCCCGTGACGGCCGCGGTGGCGCCGTTCGTGGGCCGGCCGGTCGGCACTCAGGTGACGGTACGGATCAGACGGACCGACGCGCTGCCCGTCGTCATCCGCACCTGGCAGGAGGAGGGACGCGTCCTGGACGCCATCGGGGGCGTCCTGCCGCACGTCCCCAGACGCCTGGCGTCCGGTGACGGCTTCGCCGTCCACAGCTATGTGGAAGGGGTGCCGCTCTCCAGCGTCTGCCCGAACGGCAAGCCCGTGGACGCCCTCCTGATGAGGGCGGTGGCGGATCTGCTCGCCCGGATGGGTCAGGTGCGGTGGGCGGCCCTGCCCGCCCTGCCGGCCGTCTGGCCGCGCAACCACACGGACAGCCAGGGATTCCTGCGCACCCTCGCCCACCTCGCGGACGAGCAGATCAGACGCCCCAATTGGGCTGCTTTTGGTGGACTGTTCGTGGCGCTCGGCATCCCGGAGGACGCCCTCGTCCGGCTGCGGGACCGGGTGCCGGCCATGGCCCGCCGGCCCTTCAGCCTGCTGCACGCGGATCTGCACCGCGACAACCTGATCATGTCCTACGAGGGCGACCCGCCCCTCATCTGCGTCGACTGGGAACTCGCCAGCTACGGCGACCCGCTGCACGACCTCGCCACGCACCTGGTGCGGATGCGGTACCCGTCCTACCAGCGGCCCGAGGTGGTCGAGGCCTGGGCGGAGGCGATGCACCGGGTCCGGCCGGCCGCCGTGAACGGCCTGGCGGGCGACCTGCGCCACTACATCGCCTTCGAGCGCGCCCAGTCCCTGTTCCCGGACGTGATGCGGGCCGCGAAGACGCTGGAGGGCGCCTCGGACCAGAAGAGCCTGGACGAGGCGACGGCCTCGGTGCGCGCCGCGCTGGACGCGGCCGCCGAACCGCTCGGACTCAGGAATGTTCCGGACGACCGGGAGGTCGAGCGGGTGCTCTTCCGCTGGCGGGCCGCCCGGACGGCACTGCGGAACGGTCCCGGCCGGGCCGGCAGATCGATCGCCTGGTCGTGGGACCCGCGCCTTCCCAGGCCGCACGACTTCCCCGGTTCCGCTGTCGTGCACGCCCTGGTCGCCGAGGGAATGGCACCGGCCAGCCGCGTCTTCAAGGGCACCGCCCACCTCAACTCGGTGGTGCGCGTGCCCGAGGTCGACTTCCCGGTGGTGGTGCGAAGACGCGTGGCCAACGTCTGCCGGCGCGAGCCCAGCTTCCTGAGCGAGCACGCCGTGCTCGGGGCCATCGAGCAGTCGGGCGTCCCGGTGGCGGCGCCCAGGGTTCTCGCCCTGGGCCGCAGCCACCGCGGGCAGCCCTACGCCATTCACACGTACGTCGGGCCGGAGGCCATGGACCGGCCGCCCAACCACCCCGTGCACGGCCTCCTGCCGCACGAGGCGGACGGGCTCGTCGACCAGTTGTGCGCGCTGACGCAGGTGGACTACGGCGCGCTCGACCCCGTCGCCGGCGAGGAATCCTTCTTCACCTGGCTGTGCGACCAGCTGGTGTTCCTGGTCGGCCAGCTCCCCAAGGAGTCCCTGCAACTGGCCCGGCTGCTCGGTCTGCCGGACGCGCGGCGCCTCGGCCAGATCCTGTCCCGCCACCGGGTGAGCCCGCGCAGGGCGTCCCTGCTCCACGGCGACCTCAACCCGTGGAACCTCGTACGCCGCGACGACCCGCCGGCGCTCACCATCATCGACTGGGAGATGGCCCTGGTCGGCGACCCGCTGTACGACCTGGTCCGGCACATGCACCTGACCCCGACCCGTCCGGAGATCCGGGAGCGCATGTTCCGGCGCTGGGAGCGGCTCCTGCCGCCCGACTGCACGGCGAACTGGGAGCAGGACTGGCGCGTGTACCGCTGGGTCGAGACCGTGCGGTCCGCCTACGTGGACCTGGACCGCCTGGTCACGGGCGCGAGCCTGGACGCCCCCAACGTCCGCCGGGCCGTCGACTCCTACGCGATGACACTCGCCGCGGCCACCGGCTCCCTCGGACTGAGCGTCCGCTCGACGGCGAACCCCTATCTTGCCCGCGCCCTGGTGTAGGGAGACCATGGCGGGACCGAAGTGCCGCAGCGGCAGGGGAACTTGCGGTCGGCCGGGTGATCCGGCGCGGGGCGGGGGAGGGCGGCATGGCGGCGGGGACCAGGACGTCGGGCGAGTCGGGCATGGGACGGCTGCGGCGCGTCCAGGAGCGCTATGAACCCGTGGTGACCCGGGCCCTGCTCCTGGCCATCTTCGCCACCGGTCTGGTCGCCCAGTTCGTCAAGCCCGTCGGTGACGCCCTGGAGGGCAAGGCCTACCTCGGCGGCGCGCTGCTCAGCCTCGTCGGCTATGTGCTCTACGACCAGGTCAAGGAGCTGAGTTCGTCGGTCAGGGTGCCCACCCGTGTGCTCGTGAGCTCCAGTGAGCTGGGAACCTTCGTCCGTGAGGCGTTCCAGGCCCGGAAGGTGGAGATCAGCTTCCTCGGCTACACGGGCGAGACGCTCTACAACGCGCTGTACCACCGTCTGGAGGACCTCTTCGACAGCCCCGGCCCGACCCGGCGGGTCACCATCCGGATGCTGGTGCCGGACTTCGGGCTGCCGATGAGCGTGCCGTCCCGGGTCGGCCCGGACGACTCCCCGCAGGACGACCCCGACTTCCGCAAGCGCATGGAGGGCCGCTGCCGCGAGTACGACAGCATCCTCCTCGAACTGGCCGAACGCCTGACCGCGGCCGGCCGGGTCGTCGTGGAGTGCGAGTACCGCCTCTACCCCGGCATCCCGCGCGACAAGATCTGCATCTTCAACCGGCAACGGGTGCTGCACGGCCTGTACGACCTGTCGGCCCGGATGCGACTGGAGCACATGGGCCCGGAGTTCTACGACCCCAAGGGCTTCAAGACCGATCTCAACGTCTGGTCCCGCGAGGGCACCGCTGCCGCGGAGGCGGCCGTCGCCACCTGGAACAAGCACTTCGACGACCTGTGGACCCTGGCCGCAACCCCACCCTGGCGCCACCGCCCGACGCCCTGACGGCCACCCCTCGCGGTCTCGTACCGCACAACGACGGTGATCTCGTGACCGCTGTCAGGCTCGGTGGGCGCTCGACGTGAGGCGGTCGGCGAGTGCGATGACCAGGTCGCGGAGTTCCTCGGGGCGCTCGATGACGAACGGCCGGTCCAGTGCCGCGAGGAGCGGAGGCAGCCAGTCGAGCCGCTCCACCCGCAGCTCGACGCGCAGCCAGCGCCCGTCCGCCCGGTCCTCGCCGGCTGGGGGCTCGTGCTCCTGAAGGCTCGCGACGCCGGCGGGAAGGCGGGCGCGGATCTGCTCGGGTGTCCCCTGGATCCGCAAGGTCACCTCGTGCCGGTACCCGGCCGTGGCGAATCCCGACAGCACGCGCTGAGCGGGAGCGGGACCCGCGGGCGCTTCGAATGAGCCGGGCAGGGCCCGCGCGTCCGCGATGCGGTCGAGCCGGAAGGTCCGGTCCTCGCCGATCCCGGCGTCCTCGCCCGTGACGTACCACCGGCCCGCATGGGCGACGATCCCGTACGCGTGCAGTGTGCGTTCGCTGCGCCGTCCGTCACGGTCGGTGTAGCGGATCGAGACCGGCCGGCGGTGGCGCACCGCATCGGCGACGGTGAGCAGGACCCCGGCGTCCGGGGTGTCGAACTCGCCGGGCTGATCCGTGAAGGCGAGAGCTTCCAGCAGTGTGTCGAGCCGACGGGCGATGTGCCGGGGCAGCACCCGACGGATCTTCGCCGACGCCGTCTCGTTCGCCGTGCGCTCCGCCGTCGTCAGGCCCGCCCGGCGGCCGGCGACCAGGCCGAGCAGCACGGCCAGCGCCTCGTCGTCGTTGAGCATGAGCGGGGGCAAGCGGTACCCGGGGGCGAGCCGGTACCCGCCGTAGCGGCCGCGCACCGATTCCACGGGCACGCCGAGGTCGATCAGCTGGTCCACGTACCGGCGCACGGTACGTCCTTCGACGCCGAGCCGGCCGGCGAGTTCGGCCACCGTCCGGGTGCCGCCCGACTGCAGCAGCTCCAGGAGGGTCAGCACGCGGCCGGTGGGACGAGGCATTTTCGCAGCCTAACCCGCATACAGGACCGATTCTGTCCCCTATTTCTCCTAACGTGCGACGCGTACCCCTCCATGACGGTCAAGGAGATTCCCATGAACTTCGTCTCGGTCCGCATCATCACCGGCGACGTGGCGCGCCTGGTCGAGTTCTACGAGCGCGCCACGGGGGCGCGGGCGACGTGGGCCACCGAGGACTTCGCCGAACTCAGGACCGCCGGCGCCACCCTCGCGATCGGCAGCACCCGCACCGTCCCGCTGTTCGCCCCGGGCTCCGCCCGCCCGGCGGACAACCACAGCGTGATCATCGAGTTCCTCGTCGACGACGTGGACAGCGTCTACGACAACCTGACCGGCTTCGTCACCGACTTCGTGACCAAACCGACCACGATGCCCTGGGGCAACCGGTCACTGCTGTTCCGCGACCCCGACGGCACCCTCGTCAACTTCTTCACCCCCGTCGCCCGGGAGGCCGTCGGAAAGTTCGCCCGCTGACGCCACGCACAGCCACTCAGACGTAAGCCTCGCGCTGTCCCGTCTCAGCGAAGGCGAACCACGTCGAGGCCGTGACCAGCGACGGGTCCTCTTGAGTGAGAGGCGGCGCGGCCTGGCGTCCCGCTCAGTCCGAGGATCGCGCGCCCTGCGCTGCTTCGCCCTCGGCAGCGAACTCGTCGAGGAGCTCGAACAGGACCTTGATCGCGTGCTGTTCGTCGTGGGCCGGCGCGTATTCGACACTCTTGCAAGCGGGGTGCTTGCAATTGTTAGCGATGGTGGTGCATGGTGGAGGCATGGCATCGCTCAACGTCGGCAATCTCGGTGAGTACCTGCGCGAGCAGCGGCGCAACGCGCAGCTGTCGCTGCGGCAGCTCGCCGATGCCGCCGGGGTGTCCAACCCGTATCTGAGCCAGATCGAGCGCGGGCTGCGCAAGCCGAGCGCGGAGGTGCTGCAGCAGGTCGCCAAGGCGCTGCGGATCTCCGCCGAGACGCTGTACGTGCGGGCCGGCATCCTCGACGCCGAGCGGGACCGGGACGAGGTGGAGACCCGCGCGGTCATCCTCGCCGATCCCTCGCTCAACGAGCGGCAGAAGCAGGTGCTGCTCCAGATCTACGAGTCCTTCCGCAAGGAGAACGGCTTCGGGATCACCAAGACGGACGACGAGGCCCGCGCGGCGGGGCCGGACGAGGCCGGGGAACGCGCCCAGGACGCGCCCGGCGCCGCTCCCGCCGAGGACGGCGGCACCGGCGGTACCACAGACACCGGCGGTACGGGCGACGGCGACGGGGACATACCTCCCGCCGCCCCCGCCCGGCGACGCCGTACCCGCACGTCCGGCGGCAGTGACGCCGATCCGCGGCGGACGGCCGGCTGAACCGGCCCGCGGCCCGCACATCCGGCACCGGCCGGGCGGCGGCCCGTCCACCGCGGCACACCAAAACCCTCACAGCGAAAGCGATCCGGGAGGACCGTCACCATGGCCATCACCGATGACCTGCGCAAGACCTTCAGCGACCCGACCCCCCTCTATTTCGCCGCCGGCACCGCGGACCTCGCCCTGCAGCAGGCCAAGAAGGTGCCCGCCCTCGTGGAGCAGCTGCGCGCCGAGGCGCCGGCCCGCATCGACGCGGTGCGCAACACCGACCCGAAGGCCGTCCAGGAGCGGGCCGCCGCCCGCGCCAAGGAGGCCGGCGCCCGCGTCAAGGAGACGCAGGCCACCTTCCAGGCGAAGGTCACGGAGTTCTTCAACTCCATCGACTCGGACCTGAAGAAGTTCGGCACCAACATCGACGCCGACCTCAAGAAGCTCGGCGAGTCCGCCCAGGACCTCGCCCTGCGCGGTGTCGGCGTCGCCGCCGAGTACGCCGTCAAGGCCCGCGAGACCTACGAGAAGGTCGCCGAGCACGGCGAGCAGGCCGTGCGCACCTGGCGCGGCCAGGCCGCCGACGGCATCGAGGAGATCGCCGAGGAGGTCGAGGAGCTCGCCGTCGCCGTCGAGCCCAAGGCCGAGCCCAAGACCGAGCCGGTCGAGGTCAAGGAGGACAGGCCCGCCGCGGTCACCCCCGTGGGGGTCGAGCCGGTCGAGGCCAAGCCGGAGCCTGTCGGGACGAAGAAGCCCGTGGCGAAGAAGACCCCGGCCGCGCGCAAGGCCACGCCCGCGGCGAAGAAGCCCACCCCGCCCGCCAAGTAAGCGGGGCGGCAGGAGCGGCGGACCGGGCACCCCTGGGGTGCCCGGTCCGTTCTCCGGGTACGGTGACCGCACAGGAGTCGGAGAGAACGGGCGGTGGACAGCATGCTGATGTTGGGCTTCGCGGGGTTCCTGGGGATCTTGAAGATCCTGCTCATGGCCCTCGCCGCGTTCGGGCTGTGCGACGCCGCCTTCCGGCGCGAGGACGCCTTCCGCGCGGCCGACAAGCAGAACAAGGTGTTCTGGATCGTCATCCTCGCCCTGGCGCTGGTGGTGAGCTACTTCTTCTCGATCCTGTCGTTCCTGCCGGTCATCGGCGTGATCGCGAGCATCGTGTACATCGTGGACGTACGCCCCGCGCTGAAGCAGGTCTCGGGCGGCAGCGGCTGGGGCCGCCGCGGCAGCAGCAGCGACGGCCCGTACGGGCCCTACAACGGCGGGCGGTGAACCGGCGGAGGCGCCCCAGGCACCTTTCCGCCGGGGCCGGCGACGACCCGGCCACGTCCGCCACGTCCGCGCGCTGGAGCCACGCCGGCGGTCCTGTGCCAACGGGTGCCGGCCCCGCGCGAACGGGAGCCGGTCCTGTGCGAACGGGAGCCGGTCCTGCGCGCCCGGGCGCCGGTCCTGCGCGAACGGCCGCCGGGCGTGCTACGCCCGGCGGTCCAGCAGGACCACCGCCACGTCGTCCGTGAGCTCGCCGCCGTTGAGCTCCCGGACCTCGTTCACCGCCGCCCGCAGCAGATCCTCGCCGCGCAGGCCCTCGGCGAGCTGGCGGCGGACCATCTCGACCATGCCGTCCTGGCCCAGCCGCTCGCCCTCCTGGCCGATCCGGCCCTCGATCAGGCCGTCGGTGTAGAGCATCAGGCTCCACTCGGCGCCCAGCTCCACCTGCATCCGCGGCCAGCGGGCGCCGGGCAGCAGACCGAGCGCGGGCCCGTTGTTCTCGTACGGCAGCAGCCGGGCGGGCCGGCCGGGGGTGATGACCAGCGGTGACGGGTGGCCCGCCAGGCACAGGCCGGCACGGCGCCCGTCGGGCGCTATGTCCACCGTGCACAGCGTCGCGAAGATCTCGTCGTCGGCGCGCTCGTGCTCCAGCACCTGCTGGAGCGTGTCCAGCAGCTCGTCCCCGCACAGGCCCGCGAGCGTCAGCGCCCGCCAGGCGATGCGCAGCTCCACGCCGAGCGCCGCCTCGTCGGGGCCGTGCCCGCAGACGTCGCCGATCATGGCGTGCACGGTGCCGTCGGGCGTGCGGACGGCGTCGTAGAAGTCGCCGCCCAGCAGGGCGCGCGAACGGCCGGGACGGTAGCGGGCGGCGAAGCGCAGCGCGGAGCCGTCCAGCAGCGGGGTCGGCAGCAGACCGCGCTCCAGACGGCGGTTCTCCTGCGCGCGCAGCCTGCCCTCGGCGAGCCTGCGCTCGGCCGTCTCGGACCGCTTGCGCTCCACCGCGTACCGGATGGCGCGGCTCAGCAGCCGTCCGTCCAGCTCGTCGCGGAACAGGTAGTCCTGGGCGCCGACGCGCACCGCCTCCGCGCCGCGCTCGGCGTCACCGGACGCGGTCAGCGCGAGCACGGCGTGCCGGGGCGCGAGCTCCAGCACGTGCTTGAGCACGGCCAGCTCGTCGTCGCTGCCGGAACCGGCCCGGCCGGGGGCGGGCAGCGCGAGGTCCAGCAGGATGCAGTGGACGTCGTCGGTGAGCAGCCGCTCGGCCTCGGTGAGGTTACGGGCCGTGCGCACCCGGATCGGCTTGCCGGACGCGTCCAGCAGTTCGGGCACGATCGGCGAGCCGCCGGGATCGTCCTCGATCAGCAGCAGCGTGAGCTGCGTACCGGCGGTGTGGCCTGGGGTGCGGTTGTCGGTCTCGACCGTGACTTCCTTCTGCGGGGCCTGTGCTGTGGAGGGGCCGCCGCCGTGGGAGACGGTCTGCGCCTGCTGACCGCTCTCCGCGGCCGGGATCGCTCTCTGCCGCGGTACGGGCACGGGCATGGTCCTGGATTCCTTCCCTCCCCCCGAGGGCATGGCGGGCACGAGGGACCTCGCCCCACCGACGGGGACCATAGCGGTAGTCGGCGGGGCAGTGGAATGGTCCGGGGCCGTCCACGCTGTCTTCGGCCACTGTCATATGCCGCGATCCCTACCGGAGTTGGACAGGCCGCCCCCGGGGCCGGGATGACGAAGCTCACGCGCGCCGGCGGCCGGCGGCCGGATCCGGTGCGATGGGTCACATGGCCCAGGTCACGGCCGCCCACGCCGGGCGGAAGCCGGGTGTCCCTCTCATGCCGTGCCCGGTGGGAGCCGGGTGTCCCCCTCGTCCCGCGCCCGGTGGAAACCGGGCGCCCCGTCACTCCGCGTCCGGCCGGACGACGCCCAGGATCGGCATGGTGCCCGCCCCGGCGAGCGTGACCGTGCGGCCCGGCCGCGGGGCGTGGACGATCGTGCCGTCGCCGACGTACAGGGCGACGTGACTGGCGTCGTCGAAGTAGATGATCAGGTCGCCCGGCCGCATGTCCTTGACGTCCACGTGCCTGAGCCGCTTCCACTGCTCCTGCGAGGTGCGGGGGATGGGCCGGCCGGCGGCGGCCCAGGACTGCGAGGTCAGCCCCGAGCAGTCGTACGACTTCGGGCCCTCGGCGCCCCACACATAGGGCTTGCCGATCTGGGCGGTGGCGAACTCCACCGCCTTCCGGCCCGCCTCGGAGGCCTTGCCGCGCAGGTCCTTGAGGATGCCGGTGTCCAGCCAGGCCGTCTGGGCCCGCTCGGCCGCCTCCCGCTCGAGCCGGGCCAGCCGCTCCCGCTGCCGCTTCTCCAGCCTGGCCTCGAGCTTCTCGGCCTCCTCGACCCGCCGCTCGACCTCCTTCTTGGCGGCCTCCTTGGTCTTGCGGTTGGCCTCCAGCCGCTCCCAGCGGTCGGCGGCGTCGTCCGCGAGCCGCTTAAGGTCCTGCTCGGCGCGGGCGGTCTGCGCCATCAGTCCCTCGGCCGCCCGCTCGCCCTCCAGCACCCGGCCCGCCCCGTCGAGGAACGTCTGCGGGCTGTCGCTCAGCATCAGCCGGGCCGCGGGCGGCAGGCCGCCGGTGCGGTACTGGGCGCGGGCCGCGGCGCCGGCGAGGTCGCGCAGCCTGTCGAGCTCCTGCTGCTCCTCGGCGATCCGCCGGTTCAGCCCGGCCAGCTCGGCGGACTGCTTCTTCGCCTTCTCCTCGGCGGCGTTGTACGCGTCCGTGGCGACGGCGGCGTCGTGGTACAGCTTGTCCAGCCTGGTGCGTACGGCCTGGAGGTCCTTGTCCGGCACGACGGTCACCGAGGCGGACGCGGGCGGCGAGGCGGAGGCCGAGGGCGAGCCGGACGCGGACGGCGCGGGCGCCGGATCGGGCCGCGCGCTCGCGAACGCCGTACCGGGTGCCGCCAGCACGGTGACCGCGCAGACCACGGTCACGGCCACCGAGAGCAGACCGCTCCTGCCCCGTTCCATACCCAGCCCCCACATCCGTCACAGCGTCATAGCTGATTTACCGTCAGTAACTTACGGTCGCCTGGGGGATCGTGCCACGTCGCGCGCCGAAACGACAGGGGACGCAACCACCGAAACCGCCGCCGAAACGACTCTCCCCGCCCCCGCCTTCCGCCATGACGATCTCCCGGCCTGTGTGACGAACGGCTCACACCATTCGTTCCCCGCAGGTCGGACGGGGTGCGCCGGTCGGCGCCGCGGCGCCGACGGGGCAGGGCGGCGGCGCCAACGGTCGGGGCAGCAGTGCCAACGGCCAGGGCGGCGACGCCAACGGTCAGAGCAGCGGCGCCAACGCCTGCCAGGTCACCGTCACTTCGCCCTGCCGCCAGCGCGCGGGCCCGTCCGTCACCGGCCAGTCCGCGGCGAGGTCGCGCACCGCGCGGATCCAGCGCTGCCGGGCACCGTAGGAGGCGTAGGGCGCGGCGGCGGCCCAGGCGCGGTCGAAGTCGCGCAGGAAGGCGTGCACCGGCTCGCCCGGCACGTTGCGGTGGATGAGCGCCTTGGGCAGCCGCTCGGCGAGGTCGGACGGACGCTCCAGCGAACCGAGCCGGGTGGCGAAGGTGACCGTGCGGGGGCCCTCCGGGCCGAGCGCCACCCACACGTGCCGCCGGCCGATCTCGTCGCAGGTGCCCTCCACGAGCAGTCCCCCGCGCGTGTGCGCGCCGGCCGGCGCGAGCCGGGCGCACAGCCGCTCCCAGACCGCGGCGACCTCGCCCTCGTCGTACTGGCGCAGCACGTTCGCCGCCCGGATCAGGTGCGGGCGGTGCGGGACGGGGACCTCGAAGCCGCCGTGCCGGAAGGCGAGCCCGTCGCGCTCGTAGGGCCTGGCCGCCGCCACCCGGGCCGGTTCTATCTCCACCCCGACCATCCGCGTGCGCGGCGCGACGGTGCGCAGACGGTGCAGCAGCTCGACGGCCGTCCAGGGCGCGGCGCCGTAGCCGAGGTCGACGGCGAGCGGATCGGCGGCGCGGCGCAGCTCGGCGCCGTGCGTCGCCGCGATCCAGCGGTCCATGCGGCGCAGCCGGTTGGGGTTGGTCGTCCCGCGCGTCACCGTGCCCACCACCTGGCCGCCCCCGCTCGGACGGGGCCGGGAGCGGTGCGGGGGCGCCGGGCGGGATGTCATGGATACGAGGGTATGGGGCGGGCACCCGGTGCCGTACGCAGTCGTGCACCGGCACGCGCCCGGGCGCCGCCCGCACCCCGTACGCAGTCGTGTGCGGCACCGTCCGGACGCCCTGCGCCCTGCGCCCTGCGCCCTGCGCCGGACGCCGCGCAGGTCGCACCCGGCCGCACACCCCCCAGACGTCGAACGGTTGAGCGAGGATGGGCAATGATTGGGCAAAGGAACCGCCGACGGGAAGGGGTCCGCCCCGCCGGGCGTTGCTCCTTCAGGGGCACTCAGTGCCCTGCGTCCGGCATGCCCGCAGCGAGGAGGAACGCCACGTGAGCCATTACGTCAGCAGGCTCGGGCGGCGCTCCCCGGCGGTACCGCCGCGGCTGCGGCTGCACCGGCGGCCCCGGCGCGTGGCCATGCTCTCCGTGCACACCTCCCCCCTCCACCAGCCCGGCACCGGTGACGCCGGCGGCATGAACGTCTACATCGTGGAGCTCGCCCAGCGCCTGGCCGCCCAGGGCGTGGAGGTGGAGATATTCACCCGGGCCACCTCCGGCGGCCTCCCGCCCGCCGTCCAGCTGGCACCCGGTGTCCTGGTCCGGCACGTCGACGCGGGCCCCTACGAGGGCCTGGCCAAGGAGGACCTCCCGGCCCAGCTGTGCGCGTTCACCCACGGCGTGATGCAGGTATGGGCGGGCCACCGCCCCGGGTACTACGACCTCGTGCACTCGCACTACTGGCTCTCCGGCCACGTGGGCTGGCTCGCGGCCCAGCGCTGGGGGGTGCCCCTGGTGCACGCCATGCACACCATGGCCAAGGTGAAGAACGCCAGCCTCGCCGACGGCGACACCCCCGAGCCCGCCGCCCGCGTCATCGGCGAGACCCAGATCGTCTCGGCCGCGGACCGGCTGATAGCCAACACCGAGGAGGAGGCGGCCGAGCTCGTACGGCACTACCGCGCCGACCCGGCCAAGGTCGCCGTCGTCCACCCCGGCGTCAACCTCGCCCGCTTCCGTCCCTTCCCGGCGGCGGCGCCCCCGCTCCACGCGGGTTCCGCCGGCCCGCTCGCCCTGCCCGGGCCGGCCGCCCCCGCGGGCCGCGCCGGCCTCGTGGGCCGCGCCGCCCCGGGCGACGACCCCGGCGGGCACCGTCCGGAGGACGCCCGTGCCGCCCGCGCGGCCGCCCGCGCCCGCCTCGGCCTGCCCCGGGACGCCCTCGTCCCGCTCTTCGCCGGCCGCATCCAGCCGCTGAAGGCGCCCGACGTGCTGCTCAGGGCCGTCGGCGTGCTCCTGGACGAGCGGCCCGAGCTGCGCTCCCGCATCGTCGTGCCCGTCGTCGGCGGCCCCAGCGGCAGCGGCCTCGCCAAGCCCGAGGGCCTGCAGAAGCTGGCCGCCCGGCTGGGCATCGCCGACGTCGTACGGTTCCGCCCGCCGGTCGGGCAGGACCAGCTCGCCGACTGGTTCCGCGCCGCCTCCGTGCTGGTCATGCCCTCCTACAGCGAGTCGTTCGGCCTGGTCGCCATAGAGGCGCAGGCGGCCGGGACGCCCGTGCTGGCCGCCGCGGTGGGCGGTCTGCCGGTGGCCGTGCGCGACGGCGAGACCGGCTTCCTGGTCCAGGGCCACGACCCGGCCGACTACGCGCGCGTACTGCGCTCCTTCGCCGACGACCCCGGCCTGTCCGACCGGATGGGCGCCGCCGCGGCCCGGCACGCGCAGTGCTTCGGCTGGGACGCCTCGGCCGCGGCCACCGTCGACGTCTACACGGCGGCCCTGCAGTCCCACCGGCGTCGCGTACGCTCCCACCATGGGTGAGGCCATGGCAGACGAAGAGCAGCGGCGCGCGGCGGAGGTCATCGAGGGCGTCCTGAAGGACGCGGAACTGGAGTGGGAGAGCCCCGAGTCCGGCACCTACGTCGTCAAGCTCCCCGGCACCCGCAAGCTGTCGACCACGCTGTCGATGATCGTCGGCCGCCACTCGCTGTCCCTCAACGCCTTCGTCATCCGCCACCCCGACGAGAACGAGTCCGGCGTCCACCGCTGGCTGCTGGAGCGCAACCTCAAGCTGTACGGCGTGAGTTACGCCGTGGACCGGCTCGGCGACGTCTACGTCACCGGGCGGCTGCCGCTGGCCGCCGTGACCGCGGACGAGGTGGACCGGCTGCTCGGGCAGGTCCTCGAGGCCGCCGACGGCAGCTTCAACACCCTGCTGGAGCTCGGTTTCGCCGAGGCGATCCGCCGCGAGTACGCCTGGCGCGTGTCGCGCGGCGAGCCGACGCGCAACCTGGAGGCGTTCACCCATCTCACCCAGCGCCCGGCGGACTGAGCGTCGGCGCGCTGAGCGGCCGGTGGTTGGGGCGCCCGGCGCCCGGGGGCCGAGCGCACGATGAGCCCGCGCACGCCCCACCCGCCCGTCCGCCCGTCCGGCCGTCTGCCCGTCTGCCCGTCTGCCCGTCTGCCCGTCCGCCCGTCCGGCCGTACGGCGTTCAGCGCGCGCTGAGCCGGTAGCGCCCCGGCGTCACACCGACCAGCCGCTTGAAGTGCCGGGTCAGATGCGCCTGGTCGTAGAACCCGGTCAGCGGCGCCACCTCACCGGGAGAGCGGCCCGCCAGCAGCAGCCGGCGGGCCCGCTCCACCCGGCGGGACATCAGGTACTGGTGCGGGGCGATGCCGTACGCGGTGCTGAACGCCCGTACCAGGTGGGCGGGGTGGGCGTACAGCAGCCGTGCCGCCTCCTCCAGCGCCAGCCCCTGCCCGACCCGCTCGTCGAGGAGCTCGCGCAGCTCGCGGGCCAGGCCGGGATCACGGCGCGGTCCCGCGTCCCCGGCTCCGGTGCGCTGCCGCAGATGGGCGTGCAGCCGTTCGCCGATCAGGGCCAGCCGGCTGGCGGCCTCCAGTTCGTCGCCGGGGCACGTGAGCGCGGTGTGCAGCTGTCCCACCCGGTGCCGCAGCACGGGATCGCGCAGGTCGGGACGGTCCACGGCCGGTCCGATGAGGTCCTCGCCGAGGTGCCCGGCGTCGAGGTAGAGGACCCGCTTGCGGAAGCCGTGCGGGGTGGCGGGGGAGCCGTTGTGCGGCACGTGCGGCGGCAGCAGGGTCACCGTGTCGTGCGGAGTGCCGTGCTCGTGCCGGTCCAGGTCGTACCGTACGGCGCCGTCGTCCACGATCAGCAGCGTCCAGGCCTCGTGGACGTGCATGGGGTAGGCGTACTCCGTGAAACGGGCGTGGAACACCTCCACCACGCCCGCGACGCGCGGGCGCCAGGCGGAGACGTCGTCGCCCCGGGGGGCCTGGTGCTGTCCGGCCACGCAAAAAACGTACAAGACCGGGCCGCGGGGCGTCGGGGAGTCTCGACCCATGAACGAGCAGCCGACCCCGCCCCAGCGCTTCGACACCAAGATCGCCGTACTGCTGCGTGAGGACCTGGAGTCCTGGCAGCGCCTGAACGTCACCGCCTTCCTGGTCAGCGGCCTCGGCCCGACGGTCCCCGAGGTGATCGGCGAACCGTACGAGGACGCCGACGGGGTGTCGTACCTGCCCATGTTCCGCCAGCCGGTGCTGGTCTTCGAGGGCACCAAGGAGACACTGACGGCCGCGCACGCCCGCGCCCTCAGCCGCGCCCTGCCGCGCGCCGTGTTCACCTCCGACCTGTTCGCCACGGGCAACGACCACGACAACCGCGCGGCGGTCAGGGCCGTGGCCACGGCCGCGCTGGACCTGGTCGGCCTCGCGGTATACGGCCCGCGCAACGCGGTCGACAAGGTGCTGAAGGGTGCGCGGATGCACCCGTGAGGGCCGCCCCGCCGGACGGCGGTCGGCTGCCGTCCGGCGGGGGGTGTCCGGCGGGGCGGCGTCCCGGTACGGGACCGCGCCGACCGTGCTCGCCGCCCCGGTACCGGACCGTGCCGACGTTCTCGTCGCCACCCCGGCGCCGGGGCCGCGCCGACCATGCGCGCTGCCCCGGCGCCGGACCGTGCCGACGGTGCTCGTCGCCCCGGCGTCAGACCGCGCCGACCTCGCTCGCCGCCCCGGCGACCCGACCACCCTTGGTGGCGCCGTCGGCCCCGCCGGCCCCGCTGACTCCCTGGGCTCCCTGGGTCCCCTGAGTCCCCTCGGCCCCCGCGGCCCCCTGGACCCCCTGGGCCCCGTCGGCCGGCGCCTCCTTCGGCAGGCGCCGCATCAGCACGCCGTAGCCCACACCGGCCGCCGTGCCGACCACCGCGCACGACGCCCACAGCCACGCGGCGCCGAGTCGGTCGATGACGGCGCCGGACATCAGGGGCGCGATCAGCGCGGCCACCGACCACGAGAGGGTGTAGACGCCCTGGTAACGGCCGCGCCCGTGCACCGGGGAGAGCCGGACGACGAGCCCGGTCTGGGTCGGCGCGTTGACCATCTCGCCGAGGGTCCAGACGATCACCGTCAGCGCGAAGACCCCGACCGAGCCGGCGAAGGCGGTGAGCCCGAACCCGTACCCGGCCAGCAGGGACGACACCACCAGCAGCCGTCCCGGGTCGCGGCGCTCGATGAGACGGGTGACCGGGATCTGCAGGGCCACGATCAGGACCCCGTTGACGCCGATGGCCAGGCCGTAGTCGGCGGGGGTGAAGCCGGCCCGGCCCATGGCGACCGGCAGGCCCACCGATCCCTGCTGGAAGACCACGGCGACGAGGAAGGACAGCCCGACCACGGCCATGAACCGCCGGTCGCGCAGCACGGTCCCGAGCCCCACGGAGTCCCCGCCGTCCTCCCGGCCGTCGTCGGACTCGCTCACCGGCCGGGACTCCGGAAGCTTGGCGAAGATCACGACCGCGCAGATCAGGGTCATGCCGGCCTCGATCAGGAAGCCGGCCAGGTAGCTGACCTCGGCGATGAAGCCGGCCGCCATGGAGGAGACGGCGAAACCCAGGTTGATCGCCCAGTAGTTGAGCGAGAAGGCGCGCACCCGGTCCTCGGGCCGCACGATGTCCGCCATCATCGCCTGCACGGCGGGCCGGGAGGCGTTGGAGGCCATGCCCACGAGGAAGGCGACGGCGGCGATCGCCGCGGGATCGCGGACGAATCCGAGCAGCGCGACGGACACCGCGGTGGAGGTCTGGGCCAGCAGCAGGGTGGGCCGCCGCCCGAGCCGGTCGGCCATCACACCCCCGGCGACGGACGACACCACCCCGCCGAGCCCGTGCAACGAGGCGACGAGACCGGCGTAGGAGGCGGAGTAGCCGCGGTCGAGGGTCAGGTACAGCGCCATGAAGGTGGCGACGAAGGCGCCCAGCCGGTTGACGAGGGTGCTGGTCCACAGCCACCAGAACTCGCGGGGGAGTCCGGAGACGGTCTCCCGCGCGGCACGTCTGAGACTGGCGACGGACATGGGTGACCCCCGGGATGTAAGGGCTGAAGCGGTGAACACAACTTACGAGCCCCGGTCGCGGGACGGCCACTCATTTAACAGAAGCCGTCAACCGTCGACGGGCCGTACGAGGCGCGCGTACGGGACACCGCGGGCCGCTCCCGAGGCCGCCCCCGAGGCCGGCCCGCCCGGTGTCCGCCTGCCGGGCGCCCGGGGCGGCACCACGAACGCTTGGATTAGGCTCAGAGGCATGGCCGACGCACCGTACAAGCTGATCCTGCTCCGCCACGGCGAGAGCGAGTGGAACGCGAAGAACCTGTTCACCGGCTGGGTGGACGTCAACCTCAACGACAAGGGCGAGAAGGAGGCGGTCCGCGGCGGTGAGCTGCTGAAGGAGGCCGGCCTGCTGCCCGACGTGGTCCACACCTCGGTCCAGAAGCGCGCGATCCGCACGGCCCAGCTCGCGCTGGAGGCCGCCGACCGCCACTGGATCCCGGTCCACCGCTCGTGGCGCCTCAACGAGCGCCACTACGGCGCGCTCCAGGGCAAGAACAAGGCGCAGACCCTGGAGGAGTTCGGCGAGGAGCAGTTCATGCTGTGGCGCCGCTCCTACGACACCCCGCCGCCGCCGCTGGACCGCGACGCGGAGTACTCCCAGTTCTCCGACCCGCGCTACGCGATGCTCCCGCCGGAGCTGCGCCCGCAGACGGAGTGCCTGAAGGACGTCGTCGCCCGCATGCTCCCGTACTGGTTCGACGCCATCGTCCCGGACCTCCTGACCGGCCGCACGGTCCTGGTCGCCGCCCACGGCAACAGCCTGCGCGCCCTGGTCAAGCACCTCGACCAGATCTCGGACGCCGACATCGCGGGCCTGAACATCCCCACCGGCATCCCGCTCTCCTACGAACTGGACGCCGACTTCCGCCCCCTCACCCCCCACGGCACCTACCTCGACCCCGATGCCGCGGCAGCAGCCATCGAAGCGGTGAAGAACCAGGGCAAGAAGAAGTAAGCCCGCACGATCAAGCCCCCTACCTGCGGTTTCTCCGCGAGTAGGGGGCTTGTTGTTGCGCCGGGGCCGTCGCTGGGCCGTGGCGCTTAGATACGGGTGATCGTCATGCGAACCGAAACGACGAGCGCCACCAGGGCGGCGACTGCTACGTCAGTATCGGCCCGGACGGCCAGCCAAGCGCCGCCGAGACCGATGAGCGGGAACGGCAGAGGTCGAAGGGTGAGGTCGATGCGGAGGCCTCGGCGTGGCACCATGGCCTTCTCCATGTGGGTCATGTGTTGTCCGTTCTGTAGGCGATAACCGATCCCATGGAAAGGAGAGGCCGCCCCCGTACGGGCGGCCTCTCCGGTATATCGGTGGCAGGACCTTACTTGCCGTGCGGGTGTAATAACAAACCCGCAGCTAAAGCGGTTGCTCTCCGCCCCTAACTCGCATGTTGGCTTCTCTGGGTGTCTTCACTGACGGTGGACGACCCCGGTAGGCCTTGTCTTACTTTGCCTGCAAGGAGCCGTTGGGTCATCGAACCAGAAATCCATTATTCCATTATTTCGTTGTTCCGTTGTTCCGTTGTTCCATTGAACCCGGTCCTCGGCCGGGCGGGCGGGCGAGCGGCCGGGCGGGCGAGTCGGGCAGGCAGGCAGGCAGCGTGGTCTTGTTGGAGATTCTGGATCCGAGGGAGTCTTCACGGATGACATTTACACTTTGAGTCGTCCGTGGTCTTGTTGGAGATTCTGGATCCGAGGGAGCTTTCACGGATGACATTTACACTTTGAGTCGTCCGTGGTCTTGTTGGAGATTCTGGATCCGAGGGAGTCTTCACGGATGACATTTACACTTTGAGTCGTCCGTGGTTTCAACGGGTGAGCGGCTCGCAGCGTGGGAGAAGGCAGAGGCCACAGCGTTACGGGTACGCTCCCGGCTTGACGGCATGAGGTGCGCGTACACACGGAGCGTCAGGCCAGGGTCCGAGTGGCCGAGGTACTCAGCCAGGGCCTTGATGTTCTCACCGGCGTCCAGGAGCACCGAGGCGTAGAAGTGGCGCAGCGCGTGCATGCCGTTCTCGCGCGACTCGGCGTACGGCCGACCAGGCTTCCGCTCGGGGATCACACCGGCCGAGGCGAGGGCCCGCTTCCACACCTCCTCGTTGAGCAACGTACGCCAGACGTGCCCGCCACGCGGTCCGGTGAAGATCAGCCGCTTGGTCACCGGAGGCCCGTCCGACACCTTCCATGGCAAGGTGATCTCGACCGGTGGGAATCCCTTCATGTGGGCGCGGAGAGCGTCAGCGACTGGGCCGGTCGAGTCTCTGACGTTGGACCACTGGCGCAATGCCGAGCTTCCTGACCTGGCCGATGGGCAGTTGCTCGTCCGGATCAACTGGTCGGGCCCGCGGTTGGTCGGATGGAGCTTCACCCTCCCCGAGGTGATCAATCGCCTTACCCACGCGCTCGGCGAATTTTCTCCCGGGCCAGCACCGGCCTCCGGTTAGGCGAGCGACCCGTGCGTGCCCCCATCCGTGCCCGATCGGTTGGAGATGAGCGGGAAACAACGGGGAACCACGGCGGCGTAGCCGCTACCCACCAGGTCAGCGCGCTCACAGCCTCAACGGGCGTCCGCCTACGTGGTCTTCCACATACGTGCTCCAAGCCCCAGGCAGCGGTGTGAGACCGCGTTTGAGATCTCGGTTCAGGCATGTCCGGCCGGGGACCGAAAACCGGTTGCGCCGTGGTGAAAGATGAAGGGCGTGGTCACCAAAGAACGCGCCGTGGAGCTGGTCGAGGCCCTGCTGTCGAGAAAGCGGCAGGAGTCGCCATGGATGGCAGGGCTGCCCGAGCTCGCTGTCCTCGACGTGAAGGAGCACGCGCTCGGGTGGCTGGTCACCTGGCAGTCAGTTGAGTACATCCGCAACCGTGATATCAAGAAGATGTTGGTGGGCGGCGGGCCCTACCTGGTGGACCGCCAGGATGGGAGCATCCACCACATCCCTGTCACCACATACGTCCGCGAGGGCTGGGAGAAGCTGTATCTCCAGCAGGCCAGGGGGGTCCAACCGCCCGATCCGCTGATCACGGCTGTCCAGGCACTCGTGCACTCCGACGGGATGATGGCCGCGATACGCCACCTACGGAAGCAGGCCCCCCTGCTGGGACCACAGCAGGCGAAGGCCTATGTGATGGCCCTCCTGGACGGAAACGAACCTCCCGAGGAACTGGTCAGCCTCACCCGGAGGCCGGAGGAATGTCCCCCATTGCCCATCACGATGCTGGCGGGCCCGGCTTGGTAGCGGTCAGGCAAAGACGGGGCAGCGTTGTTGAGACCACGTGCAGCGGTTGACACCAACAAGCACGAACGGCAGCGGTCCGCGCCGGACCTCAGTGGATGATCGACCCAGGCGCAAGGCCCTGTGAGAAACGTGGGAGCCGGGATCTGCGGACAGGTCAAGACGGAAGGGGGATCCTGGAGCCGTCGGGTCCCAGCCCTCGCGCAGGGCGCGTTCGATGGCTCGGGCTACGTCGGAGGGCAGTACCGGTTTCGCTTCGCGCCCGATCCAGTTGCTCGAATGGGGCTGGTTGGTGGTGACCAGGAGCGTTCTCCGCGGGGTGTCCGCATGCTCGACCGCGAACGTGCACGGCGCCCAGGCCAGACCCTGCAAGTAGGTCGGCCTGCGTCGCAGCCGCCAACGGTAGGCCGTGCCGCCCACAACGATGCGCCGTGCGCCCTTACGTCCCAGCGCCATGACTCCCCCTCGATACGGGGGATGCTAGCGACTCAGGCTTTGCCGTCCGCAGGGCATGGTCGTGCCGGACTTGTGTCAGATCACGGGGGAACCACGGGGAACTCCAGGTATCAATCTGTCCTGGTCAGAGGCTGTCGGGCTCGCTGAGTGGGCCGTCAGGGCCGAGAGAGACCGAGCGCGGACGTTGACCGTGCCCAGGACGTTGGTCCTCAGTCCCTCGACCGGATAGCGCTCCAGCAGGGGGAGGTGCTTGTGGGCGGCGGCGTGGAAGACGACGTGCGGGCGGACCCGGGCCATGAGGGCGTCCATGGCGCGGCGGTCCCTGAGGTCGCCGAGCACGATGCGCTCGTCGTCCAGGAGGCCGTGTCCGTGCAGCTCCAACTGGACGGCGTGCGGGGCGGACTCCCCGCCGGGCCGACAAGGGCCCAGCTCACCTGCCTCCCCGGCAAGGTCCAGGGGCGCGGGCCGAGCGCGCCGGCGGGGGCGGTGCCCACACCTTGAAGACGACGGTCTTCTTGTCGCTCTCCTTCCTGGTGCCGGCCTTGTTGTCGCTCTTGTCGCTGTCCTTGTCCGCGGCCGGCTTCTCCTTCTTGGCGGCGGTGGTGTCCGGCTTCGAGTCGTCCGTCTTGTCGGAGCCGCCACCGCAGACGCCGGCGATGATGCCGATCAGGACGACGAAGCCAGCCCAGGCCCGCGATCTTGCCCTTGCCCTTCTTCTTCGCCGGCTGGGGAGGCTGGGCGCCCCTGCCGACCGGGGCGGCACGGGGACTTGGGGGAGCGTGTGGACGTGCTGTGCATCCTGGGGGCATGACCAATCCCGAAGGCCCGTATGTCAAAGTGCACTTCCGGCTGGAACTCAAGGACGACTGGCCCCCGGCGGGCGTCGAGAGTCTCTGGGCCGTGGACCAGGGCGACGGCACCGTGCGGCTCGACAACATCCCCTGGTTCGTCCGGGGCATCGCCTGCGGGGACGTCGTGACCACCGAGCCCGACGAGGAAGGCGTGCTATGGGCCGGAGAGGTGGTGCGGCGTTCGGAGAACTGCACCATCCGCCTCATCGTGTTCCGTGACGGCCGCTCGGGTCCGGCGCGGCAGAGGTTCCTCAACGCCTTCGGGAAGCTGGGCGTCGACGGGGAGGGCATCGAGCGGTTCGGCATGGTCGCTCTCGACGTACCCCCCACTGCCGATCTGCCCAGGGTGCGGCGGCTGCTCGAGCACGGTGTCGCCGAGAAGTGGTGGGACATGGAGGAGGGGTGCCTCACCGCGTGGTGGCGGGCTGTTTCCGTCAGCTGACACCGTTCGTGCGGTTCGTGCGGTTCGTGCGGTTCATGCCGTTCATGACGTTCGTGTGCAAGGGGAAGCAAGTCGTACGGCCGAGCCCCCTGCTCACGGGTTGTCCGTGAGCAGGGGGCTTGTTGGTGCCGGTCCCGGCGGCCCAGGGGGAGGCCGTGCGGCACAGCGGGGTGTCGGCGGTGGGTCAGGTGCCCGCGTACACCAGTGTGTGCTCCTGGCCCAGGGACTTGGGGGTCGTGTCGGTGTACAGGGTGGTCTCGCCGTCGGACCAGCGGGTGATGAGGTCGTTGGCGGGGGCGTCGGGGGTGTAGTTGCCGGCGGCCAGGGCCGCCGCGTGCTGCCACAGGGGGCCGGGGGCGTGCAGGCGGGTCTTCGCGCCCAGGCCGGACGCCGAGGTGGCGGTGTAGGAGTCGAGCGCGCCGTCGGGGCGGCGGACCAGGAGGTCCCAGGTGGAGCGGCCGCTGAAGCTGCCGGCCGTCACCAGGGTGGCGTTCTTCCAGGCGGCGCCGGGGGCGGCCAGGCGGGTCCTGGTGCCCAGGGTGCGGGCGCCCACGTTGGTGTGGAGGGTGACCTCGCCGTTGGTCCAGCGGACCAGCAGGTCGGTGACGTACGTGCCCTTGTGGAAACGGCCGGCCGAGATCTGGGCGGCGTTCTTCCAGGCGGAGCCGGCCGGTGCCAGCTGGATCTCCTTGCCCATGCCGGACGGGCTCACGTCCTGGAAGAGGCTGACCTTGCCGCTGGGCCAGCGCACCACCAGGTCGAACAGGTCGCGGCCGGCGAAGTCCCCGCCCGTGACGGTCACCGCCCGGGCCCACGCGGAGCTGGGGGCATGGAGCCGGGTCTCGGCGCGGAAGCCGCCCTTGCCGTCCCCGGGGTACAGGGTGATCTCGCCGTCGGACCAGAGCACGACCAGGTCGCCGCGGCGGTCGCCGGTGTAGTCGCCGGAGGCCAGGAGCCTGGCGTGGCGCCAGATGGCCGCGCCGCCGGGCAGCTTGGCCTCGATCCCCCGGTACGGCGGCAGGTTGGACGGCGGCTCCCGGTCGGCGACGGCGTCGGCGAGCAGCGCGGCGGCGTCGGCGCCGAACGCCGGGGCGTAGCTGATGTAGTCGACGTTGGCGTCGTTGCCGCCGCCGTTGTAGCCGCCGAGGTTGCCGATGACATGGCCGGTGCGCGCGTCGTCGCGGTAGTCGGTGATCCACGGGCTGCCGGACGTGCCGCCGTAGTAGCCGCCGCAGGTCATGGACATCTGGCGGTAGCCGGGGAGTTGGGTCGTCGGCACGGTGCACTTGATCGCCCGGCCGGCCTCGTTGCCGTACTTGCGGGCGGGGTAGCCGACGACGGTGACGTTCTTGTTGGCGTAGCCGGCCGGCCTGGTGAAGGTCAGCCCGCCGCCCACGGCGTCCTGGAGCTGCTGCCCGCGCTGGTTCGCCGACACCCGGGCGAAGGCCGTGTCCAGGTCGGACCACGGCTTCCTGGTCGTGGAGGATCCCTTGTCGGGCACGTAGCGGGGGTCGACGAAGACGCGCTGGACGTGGAAGATGCCGTACGGCTGCTGGTCGGCGGCCGCGCCCTTGACGAACTTCGGTACGAAGACGTAGTCGCCGCGGATGCCGAGGGCGCAGTGGGCGGCGGTGAGGATCACGTTCCTGGCCGGGGTGTCGATGACGCTGCCGGTGCACCGCCAGTCGCCGCCGTTCGGGCCGCCGGAGCCGAAGAAGGTTCCCACGAGCGGCGTGCCCGCGAACAGCGTCCCCTTGGGCCTGGCCGGTCCGCCCTTCCCCGCCCGCACGCCCGGACCGGAGCCGGTGGCCGGTGCGGCCCGGCGGTCGTCGAGCGGCTGGGCCTCCGCCATGCGCCGGGCGGTCCACTTGTCGGCGGCGGCCCGGGCCTCCCGCCCCGCGGCGGGGTCGGCGGGGGACGGAGAGACGACGGGGGAGGAAGAGGCGGAAGGCGTGGGCGGGTTGGGCGGGGAGGAGTGCGAGGGCGACGGCGGGGGAGCCGGGGGGCCGGCCCACGCGGCCGGCGCCGTGGTGCCGAACGCCGCCGCCGCGCACAGGGCGAGGGCGGCGATCGTCGTCGGACGTCCGCGGAACGAGAACACATCCACTCCAGTCGGGGCGTCAGGCCCACGACAAGACGACGGACGGTTCGGCATCGGCCGGTACCGCGACATCCCGCGAGCGCCCGGCCTGGTCAGGACCGGAACGTTCCCGCGGATCCCCCGTGGATCCCTTGACTCACGAATCGCATGCGCCACCGGTCGGTGGCAGCACGGATGATCTTCGCACGAACGTCTGAACGAAATCCAGTGGATCGCCGGGCGGCACGCCGTGCCCCGAGCCGCCCGCCGGCTGCCGCGCACGGGGAAGGCCCCCTCCCCGCGTCACCCGCGGGAAAGGGGCCTTCTTCTGGCGTGCTGAGTGTCTGATGTGCTGAGCGTCTGACGTGCTGAGTGTCCGACTGTCCGACGGTGTGACTGTGCGGCTGCGGTCGCGACCAGGATCAGTCGCCGCGGGGGTCAGTCGCCGCCGGGGTCAGTCGCGGCCGGGGTCAGTCGCGGCCGGCATCAGTGACGGCGGTGGTCGTTGTTGTGGTGGTCCGCGTGGCGGCGGTGGTCGCGGTCGCCGCGGCGCTCGCTGCCCCACGAGACGCTGTCGATGACGCGGCCGTGGTCGTTGCGCAGGGTGGCGGTGTCACGCCGGTCCCAGACGACGTGGCGGCGGTCCTGGAACAGGTCGCGGTGGCTGTCGCGGCCGATGCCGGTGTGGACCCGGACGGTGGCCCGGCCGTTCAGCCGGTAGTGGTGGAAGGTGTAGGTGCGGCCCTCGCGGTCGGACAGCGTCCAGCCGTTCAGGTTCACGGAGCGGCGGGTGGTGTTGGTGAGCTCCACCCACTGCTGGTTGAGGGAACGATTCGAGCGGTCGTTCCGGCCCGGGGTGTCGTACTGCACGTGGGTGATCTCCACCTGCGGGCGGTACGGACGCGCGTGGTCGGCCGCGGACGCCGGCAGCGTCACCGAGCCCACCAGAGCGCCGGCGGTGAGCGCGGCGGCGGCCAGACGGCGGGCGGTGACGGAAGCGGAAACGGACACAGTGCCCCCTGCGAAAGTGCGAGTGCGAGTGCGGCCGGTCGGCCGCGCAGACACACCTTGGTCCCGGTGCGCGCCGCCCGTCGCCGCAATCCGTGCGGTGTTACAAGTCATCCATATATCCGTGACTCTTGAGTGCAATGTCCATTAATCAGGCGAACGTGCGGGGTTGACAGCTCGTAAGCAGGCACAGCCCTTTATTGACGGGCATGTGGTGTTTTATCGCCAGGGCGCGCCACCCCACGGCCGCCGTCTTCGTCACCCGAAAGTGGGTAACGCCCGGAACCTGCCGGAGCCGGCCGTACACAGGGCGAAGGGCCCCGGCCGAGGCCGGGGCCCTTCGTGGTGAAGAAGTGACGGGAGTCAGCCGCACTGGCAGGGGGCGCCCGACTGGCACCCGCAGCCGCAGCCCGAACCGCAGCCGCAGGCGGCGGCCAGCGGCAGGCTCCTGATCCCGGCGGGCTGTTCGGTCTCGCGCTCCTGCGTGGGGTCGGACGTGGTGCTGGGTGAATCGGACATGGGCCCTCCTCGAGGCTGGTGCCTTTGCCCATTCCATGCCCGCGCCACTGGGCGCATCAACGGCGCACAGTGGCTCGCGCGAGCCCCGGCGCCCCGGCCCCACGCCGGCCGGGGCGCCGCGAGGCGCTGCCGGGCGCCCCGAGGCGCCGTCGGGCGCCGTCAGGCACCCTCCACGCCCGTCACCGGCTGGATGTCCTGCTGGATCTCGTCCGCGTGCTCACCCGTCACCAGGTACACCACGCGCTTGGCGACGGCGACCGCGTGGTCCGCGTAGCGCTCGTAGTAGCGGCCGAGCAGGGTGACGTCGACGGCGGTCTCGATGCCGTGCTTCCAGCGGTCGTCGATGAGGTGCTGGAAGAGGGTGCGGTGCAGCAGGTCCATCTCGTCGTCGTCCTGCTCCAGCTGGAGGGCCAGGTCGACGTCCTTGGTCACGATCACCTCGGCCGCCTTCGCCATCAGACGCTGGGCGAGCTGGCCCATCTCCAGGATGGTGGCGTGCAGGTCCTGCGGGACCGCCCGCTCGGGGAAGCGCAGCCGGGCCAGCTTGGCGACGTGCTGGGCGAGGTCGCCGGAGCGCTCCAGGTCGGCGGACATGCGCAGCGAGGTGACGACGATGCGCAGGTCCGTCGCCACCGGCTGCTGCCTGGCCAGCAGGGCGATCGCCCGCGCCTCCAGGTCGTGCTGGAGCTCGTCGACCTTCTGGTCGGCCTCGATCACGCTCTCGGCCAGTTTCAGGTCGGAGTCGAGGATGGCCGTCGTGGCGCGCCCGATGGCCGACCCGACCAGCCGGGTCATCTCCACCAGACCGTCGCCGATCGAGTCCAGTTCCTCGTGGTACGCGTCCCGCATCAGGTTCCCTCTCGTGCGCATCCGGTAGGGCTGTGCACCCCACGCTCCCACGTTCGGGGCCCCGGGCGTCCGTTTCGGCCACCCCGTATGAACCGTCGCCGGCGCCGAGGTGAACTCTGGGCGACGAGTGTCCGAGCTCGCACTCCGACGGCTGTGGGCACCTTCGGCGCCATGCCTAACCTGGACGCATGGACGTGAACGCGGCGGTCGCCGCAGCGGCGGCGATCGCCGGGGTGCTCACCGGTGTGATCGCCATGCTGGCGTTCCGCTTCAGCGAGCGGGAGCAGAAGCGCCCGACCCGTACGTCCCTGCACACCGACCCGGTGCTTCCGCCGGGTGTGGACACCGTCCTGTCGGTGCTCCGCTCCTCCGCCGTGGTCCTCGACGAGGCCGACGGCGTCGTCAAGGCGAGTTCGGCGGCGTACGCCCTCGGGCTGGTCCGCGGGGGCAAGCTGGCCGTGGAGCCGATGCTCCAGATGGCCCGGGACACCCGCAGGGACGGGGAGATACGGCAGGTCGAGCTGGACCTGCCGCGGCGCGGCACCGGACGCGGCGAGGCCCTGGCCGTCTCCGCACGGGTCGCCCCGCTCGGGTCCCGGCTGGTGCTGCTGCTCGTGGAGGACCTCACCGAGGCCCGCCGGATCGAGGCCGTACGGCGCGACTTCGTCGCCAATGTGAGCCACGAGCTGAAGACCCCGGTGGGCGCGCTGTCCCTGCTGTCCGAGGCCGTCATGGACGCCTCCGACGACCCCGAGGCCGTGCAGCGCTTCGCCGGGCGGATGCAGATCGAGGCGACCCGGCTGACCAACCTGGTGCAGGAGCTCATCGACCTGTCCCGGGTGCAGAACGACGATCCGCTCGAGGACGCCGAGCCCGTGCGCGTGGACGAACTGGTCGCCGAGGCCGTCGACCGCTGCCGCCACCAGGCGGGCACCAAGCAGATCACCATGGCGGCGGCGACGAAGGGGCCCGAGGGGCCCGGTGCCGAGGGCGACGGGACAAGCCGGCCGGGCGCCGCGGACCTGCGCGTGTGGGGCAACCGCGGGCAGCTCGCCGCGGCCCTCGGCAACCTGGTCGAGAACGCCGTCAACTACTCCCCGGCCCGCACCCGCGTCGGCATCTCCGCGCGCCGGGTGAGCGCGCCCGGCGGGGACCTGATCGAGATCGCCGTCACCGACCAGGGCATCGGCATCTCCGAGAAGGACAAGGAGCGCATCTTCGAGCGCTTCTACCGCGTCGACCCGGCCCGCTCCCGTGCCACCGGCGGCACCGGCCTGGGCCTGGCGATCGTGAAGCACGTGGTCGCCTCGCACGGCGGGGAGGTCACGGTGTGGAGCGCAGAGGGACAGGGCTCCACGTTCACCCTGCGGCTGCCGGAGGCGGCCGCCGCCCGCGAGGCCCGCGACCGGGCCCGCCGGCATCCCGTCCTCGACGACGAGGACGGGCAGCCCCCCACCGACCCATCACCGTACGCACCGCTTCCCGCCCCGGAGGTCCTTCCGTGACCCGAGTGCTCGTCGTCGAGGACGAGGAGTCCTTCTCCGACGCCCTGTCGTACATGCTCCGCAAGGAGGGCTTCGAGGTCGCCATCGCGGCCACGGGGCCCGAGGGCCTCGACGAGTTCGAGCGCAACGGCGCCGACCTCGTCCTCCTCGACCTGATGCTGCCGGGGCTGCCCGGCACGGAGGTGTGCCGGCAGCTGCGCGGCCGCTCCAACGTCCCCGTGATCATGGTGACGGCCAAGGACAGCGAGATCGACAAGGTCGTCGGCCTGGAGATAGGCGCCGACGACTACGTCACCAAGCCCTTCTCCTCCCGCGAGCTGGTCGCCCGGATCCGCGCGGTGCTGCGCCGGCGCGGCGAGCCCGAGGAGGTCGCCCCGGCCGCCCTGGAGGCCGGGCCGGTCCGCATGGACGTCGACCGGCACGTCGTCACGGTCTCCGGGTCGAAGGTGGACCTGCCGCTGAAGGAGTTCGACCTGCTCGAGATGCTGCTGCGCAACGCCGGCCGGGTGCTCACCCGCATGCAGCTCATCGACCGCGTCTGGGGTGCGGACTACGTGGGCGACACCAAGACGCTCGACGTCCACGTCAAGCGGCTGCGCGCCAAGATCGAGCCGGACCCGGGCGCGCCGCGCTACCTGGTGACGGTGCGGGGCCTGGGCTACAAGTTCGAGCCGTAGGCCGACCGGGCGGATCCGGCCGAGCCGAGCGGACTCTGACCGGGCCGGCCGGGGCGAGCGAGCTCTGACCGGGCCCCGACCCGCCGAGCGGGCGACCGGGCCGAGGCGACCGGGCCGGCCGGGGCGAGGCGGCACAGCCGGCCCACGGCGGCGGACCCGGCCGATCCGGCCCACGGCAACCGGGCCGAGCGGGCTCTGACCGGGCCCCGCCCCGCCGAGCGGGCGACCGGGCCGAGGCGACCGGGCCGGCCGGGGCGAGGCGGCACAGCCGGCCCACGGCGGCGGACCCGGCCGATCCGGCCCACGGCAACCGGGCCGAGCGGGCTCTGACCGGGCCCCGCCCCGCCGAGCGGGCGACCGGGCCGAGGCGACCGGGCTGACCGGGCCGAGGCGGCACAGCCGGCCCACGGCGGCGGACCCGGCCGATCCGGCCCACGGCGACCGGGGCGGATCATCCGGACGAACGGCCGGTCCGGCCCACGGCGGCCGTCCGCCCGGCGGGACGGGCAGCCGGGCGGACGGCGAAGGGCGGCACCCTCATCGAGAGGGTGCCGCCCTTCATCCGTGTACGGCGGCGGGGTGCGCGGGTGCGCGGCGTCCTCAGTGACCGGCCGCCGACTGCGACGCGGAGTCGCTCGGGGTGGCGCCGGCCGGCTCGGAGGAGCCGTCGGACGGCTTGCCGGACGGGGACCCCGGCTTCGCCGGCTTGCCCGATGCGGAGCCGGAGGGGTGCGGCGTCGCCTCGCCGCCCGGCCGGGCCGGGACGTTGCTCGGGCCCCACTTGTCGAAGTAGTTCCTGGCCGGGACGACAAAGGCGACCAGGCTCACGTCACCGGTCTTGCTCAGGGTGAAGGTGACCTTCTGCGCGTTGCCGTCCTGCAGGTTCGCACCGGGGCTGGGCAGCGCGGCGGAGGCGTTGCCCTTGCCGCCGATGACCACCGAGCCGCCGGCCGGGACGGTCACCTTGCCCGTGCCCTTGGCGGGCGTGATCTGGGCGGTTCCGTCACCGGCGACACGGATCGCGTCCAGCGTCTGGTCGGTGTCGCCGCCGTTGAAGACGGTCGCGGAGACGACGGCCGGGCCCTTGGACTGCGGGTCGGGCTGGGTGATGATCGTGACGTTCTGGATCTTGATGTCGCCCGAGGTGACGGCCGCGTTGTCCGGCTTGACCTGGAGCGTCTGGGCGTTGTTGCCGGCGCCGCACGCGGCGAGCGAGGCGATCGAGAACGCGATGGCGGCGGCGGCGAGGGCGCCGCGTCGAAGGCTGCTGCTCACGGCGGCGGCAACTCCTTGAACGTGGGCGGAGCAGGACGGCCTCGTCATAAAGCCGCCCTAAGTGTCTGTCAGCGGCCTTAGGTTACCGAGCCGTTCCCGGGGCTTTGCACCCGACCCGCCCCCGCGTCCCGCGCGGCACCCGGACACCGCGTGCGCCACGGGCCTCGCGCGGTCCGCAATGCGCCCCTCCACCGGCCCCGTCACGCGCATTGGCCGGACCGTCGTCCGCCATTCACATAAGGCTCCCGGGACATACCCCGGCGGCGGATCTCGGCGCATCTCGCGGATTTCGCCGCGGAATGCGCGGCCGCCGCGGGAATTGATCACCCGCGGCCCGCCCGGCGCGTTGTGCCGGGGCCGTGATCAATTCCGGAATCGGCGGGGATCCGGCCGAAGCTCGCCGGTGCGCACCGAACGGAGTAGCGGAAGTCGCACGCCTGGAACCGGACAAATCGGGATGTTCAGCCGCTTGGACGGTCCGCCGGATGTGTGTAACGTACGGGTTTCACCCCGTGCGGACAGCCCCTCCGACCTGCGAATACCCGGTTCCTCTTGGCCCCCGCGCCCCTCCCGAAGCACGTTCCGGTTGCTGTTGTCAAGCCCCGAGATATGCCCTGACCTGCGAAAACGCCATTCAGAAGACGCCGTATCCGTGTTACCCTGGATAGCCACGGAAGGGGTACCTGTCACATGACGTTCAAGGTTGGCGACACCGTGGTCTATCCCCATCACGGGGCCGCGCTGATCGAGGCCATCGAAACTCGTCAGATCAAAGGCGTGGACAAGACCTACTTGGTGCTGAAGGTCGCCCAGGGTGACCTGACGGTGCGTGTGCCAGCGGACAATGCGGAGTTCGTCGGCGTGCGTGATGTGGTCGGTCAGGACGGGCTGGACCGGGTCTTCGAGGTGCTGCGCGCTCCATACGCCGAGGAGCCCACGAACTGGTCGCGTCGCTACAAGGCAAACCTGGAGAAGCTCGCCTCCGGCGATGTCATCAAGGTCGCGGAAGTCGTGCGTGACCTGTGGCGTCGTGAGCGCGAGCGCGGACTCTCCGCCGGTGAGAAGCGCATGCTCGCCAAGGCCCGCCAGATCCTGGTGAGCGAGCTCGCCCTCGCGGAGAACACGAACGAGGACAAGGCCGAGGCGCTGCTCGACGAGGTGCTCGCGTCCTGACGACGCGACGACTCCCCGCGAGTACAGGCACGTCCTGACCGGGGCGACGACACCAGCCCGCCCCAGTTCAGCACACCGATCATGCCGCGGTGCCCGATGACGCCACGCAGTCGCCGGGCGCTGCGGCATGTCCGTACGCCCGTACTCGTACTCTCTCGTACCCCAACACCCGGTTACCCGGTACCCGCCTGCCGCCTGCCGTACCTGCCTGCCGGTGGCCGTCCGGGAGCGGTACCGCCCGAGCAGGCCGGTACCCGGCGGCCGTGCCGTACGACGGGGGAGTCCCCCCGATACTGTGTGCCGAGTTCGGGCAGTCCGCCCGGCCGGGGTCACGGAAGGGTCCGGTCGAGGCGTCGCGCCCGGCACGGTGTGGCCATACCCAGACAAGGCCAGCACACAAACCTGACAGGAACCGATGTCTGACGAATCGCGCCCTTCGCCCACAGGTGCCCGCCCGGGGACAGCCGTCGCCGCCGTGATTCCGGCCGCCGGACGGGGTGTACGCCTCGGTCCGGGCGCCCCCAAAGCGCTGCGCACGCTGAACGGCACGCCGATGCTCATCCACGCCGTGCGCGCCATGGCCGCCTCCCGCCACGTGTCCCTGGTGGTGGTGGTCGCCCCGCCCGACGGCGCCGCCGAGGTGAAGTCGCTGCTCGACGCGCACGCGCTGCCCGGGGGCACCCCCAGCGGCAGCTGGGGCAGCACCGACTTCCTGGTGGTGCCCGGCGGCGAGAGCCGCCAGGAGTCGGTGCGGCTGGGCCTGGACGCGCTGCCGCCCGGCCACGACATCGTCCTGGTGCACGACGCGGCCCGCCCGCTGGTGCCGGTGGACACCGTCGACGCGGTCATCGAGGCCGTACGGGACGGGGCGGTCGCCGTCGTGCCCGCGCTGCCGCTGGCGGACACCGTCAAGCAGGTGGAGCCGGCCGCCGCGTCCGGCGAGCCCGAGCGGGTCGTCGCCACACCGGACCGCTCCCGGCTGCGGGCCGTGCAGACCCCGCAGGGCTTCGACCGGGCCACACTGGTCCGCGCCCACGAGACGGTCACCGACAACGTCACCGACGACGCGAGCATGGTCGAGCAGCTCGGCGAGCCGGTCGTGGCCGTGCCCGGCCACGAGGAGGCCTTCAAGGTCACCCGCCCGCTGGACCTGGTGCTCGCCGAGGCGGTGCTGGCCCGCCGGAGGCTCAACGATGGCTTCTGAGACGGCACCCGCGCCCCCCGGCGCCCCCGGGTCGACCGGCAGCGGGTCCGCCTCCGCGCCCCCCGGCGCCCCCGGTTCGGCCGGCAGCGGGTCCGCCTCCGCGCCCCCCGGCGCCCCCGGGCCCGCCGGCACCGCCCCCGCCTCCGGGACGCCCGGCGGCCCGTCCCCCGTGCCGCTGCCCCAGGTCGGTGTCGGCACCGACATCCACGCCTTCGAGGAGGGCCGCGAGCTGTGGTGCGCGGGCCTGAAGTGGGAGGGCGAGGGCTCCGGGCTGGCCGGCCACTCCGACGCCGACGTCGTCGCGCACGCCGCGTGCAACGCGCTGTTCTCCGCCGCCGGCCTCGGCGACCTCGGACAGCACTTCGGCACCGGGCGCCCCGAGTGGTCGGGCGCGTCCGGGGTCACGCTGCTCACCGAGGCCGCGCGGATCGTCCGGGCGGCGGGCTTCCGGATCGGGAACGTGGCGGTGCAGGTCGTCGGCCCCCGGCCGAAGATCGGCAAGCGGCGCGAGGAGGCGCAGCGGATCCTCTCCGAGGCGGCCGGCGCACCCGTGTCCGTCTCCGGGGCGACAACCGACGGGCTCGGTTTCCCCGGCCGCGGCGAGGGCCTGATGGCCGTGGCCACGGCGCTCGTCGTGCGCGTGGACTGAGAGCGTGCGAAGGTACCCACCAAGCCACCGATGAGCCGATGGACCGGAGGGTGCCCCCATGTCCGCCGTACTGTCCGACCGCCTCAAGAGCCTGCTGGACGGCCCCGTCTTCGTCGTCCTCGGCACGATCCAGCCCGACGGCAGCCCCCAGATGTCGCCCGTGTGGGTGAAGCGGGACGGTGACGACCTCCTCGTCTCCACCACAGTGGACCGCCGCAAGAAGAAGAACCTCGACCGGGACCCGCGGGTGGGCGTCGTCGTCCAGGACCCCGAGTCGCCGTACGAGTACGCCGAGATCCGCGGCACCGCGGAGATGACCACCGAGGGCGGTCAGGAACTCATCGACGAGCTGAGCCTGAAGTACACCGGCAGGAAGTACGCCGAGTTCAACCCGGCCTCCGCCCAGGACGCGCAGCGGGTGGTCGTGCGGATCAGGGCCCGCAAGGTCGTCGGGAACCTGTGAGGCCGCGCCCCCGTCGGCGCCCGCGCGCGGTCCGCGCGGCGGCACCCTCCCGGCCACGAAAGCGCGCCCGGTGCGGCCGAGGGGCGCGAGGCACTGTCCCGCGCCCACTACCCTGGAGTGGTGACCATTCGCCTGTACGACACCAGCGCCCGGCAGATCCGTGACTTCACCCCGCTCAAGCCGGGTTGTGTCTCGATCTACCTCTGCGGTGCCACCGTGCAGGCGGCCCCGCACATCGGGCACATCCGGTCGGGACTGAACTTCGACATCATGCGCCGCTGGTTCGCCCACCGCGGCTACGAGGTGACGTTCATCCGCAACGTCACCGACATCGACGACAAGATCATCGCCAAGGCGCACGAGCAGAACCGCCCCTGGTGGGCGATCGGCTACGCCAACGAGCGCGCCTTCGACGACGGCTACACCGCGCTCGGCTGCCTGCCGCCCACCTACGAGCCCCGCGCCACCGGCCATGTGCCGGAGATGATCGAGATGATGCGCGCGCTCATCGAGCGCGGGCACGCCTACGCCGCCGACGGCAACGTCTACTTCGACGTGCGCTCCTTCCCCGGCTACCTCCAGCTGTCCCGCCAGGAGCTGGACAACCTCCAGCAGCCCTCGGGCGCGGGCGAGACCGGCAAGCGCGACCCCCGCGACTTCGCCATGTGGAAGGCGGCCAAGCCGGGCGAGCCGACCTGGCCCACCCCGTGGGGCGAGGGCCGGCCGGGCTGGCACCTGGAGTGCTCGGCCATGGCGCACAAGTACCTCGGCAGCGCCTTCGACATCCACGGCGGCGGCCTGGACCTGATCTTCCCGCACCACGAGAACGAGATCGCCCAGGCCAAGGCCTACGGCGACGAGTTCGCCCGCTACTGGGTGCACAACGCCTGGGTGACCATGGCCGGCGACAAGATGTCCAAGTCGCTCGGCAACTCGGTGCTGGTCTCCGAGATGGTCAAGCAGTGGCGGCCCATCGTGCTGCGCTACTACCTGGGCACGCCGCACTACCGCTCGATGATCGAGTACAGCGAGGAGTCGCTGCGCGAGGCCGAGTCGGCGTTCGCGCGGATCGAGGGCTTCATCCAGCGCGTGGTGGAGAAGGCCGGCCCGGTGGAGCCGGCCGAGCAGGTGCCGCCCGCCTTCGCCGAGGCGATGGACGACGACCTCGGCGTCCCGCAGGCGCTCGCGGTCGTCCACACCACCGTCCGGCAGGGCAACAGCGCGCTGGCCGCCGACGACAAGGAGGCCGCCGTGGCCCGGCTCGCCGAGGTGCGGGCCATGCTCGGCGTCCTCGGCCTGGACCCGCTCGACGAGCACTGGGCCGGCGAGCGCGGCGACCGCGGCGAGGACCTGCACGGCGTGGTCGACAGCCTGGTCCGCATGGTGCTCGACCAGCGCGAGGCCGCCCGGGCCCGCAAGGACTGGACCACCGCGGACGCCATCCGCGACCAGCTCGGCCAGTCCGGCCTGGTCATCGAGGACAGCCCGCAGGGCCCCCGCTGGAGCCTCGGCCCCCGCTGAGCCCGCCCGCGGGCACCACGGACCGACTGTGCCGCCCGGCCCTCCGGGCGGCACACTTCATAGACGTGACAGACGTACGCGCACGGCGTACGTACGGCTTTTTCGACAGACAGGTAGGTCATGGCCGCGAACAACCGCCGCATGTCCGGCAAGAAGGGCGCGCAGGTCGGCAGCGGCGGCAAGCGGCGCCGCGGCCTGGAGGGCAAGGGCCCCACGCCCCCCGCCGAGATGCGCAAGGGACACGCCAAGCAGCGCGCCGCCCAGGCCAAGGCCCGGCGCTCGCAGGGCGGCCGTCCGCAGCAGCGCCGCGGATCGGGACGGTCCGCCGCCGAGCTGGTCGTCGGCCGCAACCCGGTCGTCGAGGCGCTGCGCGGGGGCGTGCCCGCCTCCACGCTCTACGTCCAGCAGTTCATCGACAACGACGAGCGCGTCCGCGAGGCCCTCCAGCTCGCCTCCGAGCGCGGCGGCATCAACCTCATGGAGGCGCCGCGCCCCGAGCTCGACCGGATGACGAACGGCCTCAACCACCAGGGCCTGGTCCTCCAGGTCCCGCCGTACGAGTACGCCCATCCCGAGGATCTCGCCGACGCCGCGTACGACGCCGGCGAGGACCCGCTGATCGTCGCCCTCGACGGGGTGACCGACCCGCGCAACCTCGGTGCGGTCGTCCGCTCGGTCTCCGCCTTCGGCGGCCACGGCGTGGTCGTGCCCGAGCGGCGCGCGGCCGGCATGACCGCGGGCGCCTGGAAGACGTCCGCCGGCACGGCGGCCCGCACGCCGGTGGCGCGCGCCACCAATCTGACACGGGCGCTGGAGTCGTACCAGAAGGCGGGCATGACGGTCGTGGGCCTGGCCGCGGACGGCGAGGTCGAACTCGGCGACCTGGACGCCCTCGAGGGCCCGGTCGTGGTCGTCGTCGGCAGCGAGGGCAAGGGCCTGTCCCGGCTGGTCGGCGAGACCTGCGACCTGCGGGTGCGGATCCCCATGCCCGGCGGCGCCGAGTCGCTGAACGCGGGCGTCGCGGCGGGCATCGTGCTGTACGAGGCGGCACGCCGGCGCGGCTGAGGCGCCCGGGGCCTGCGGCCTGGGGCGACCGGGGCGACCGGGGCGACCGGGGTGCACAAGGCGGCCGCCTCGCGCCGTACGGAGGCGAGGCGCGGGTGGCCGGACGGGCATCCGTACGGTCACCCGACCGGGTGTTTCCGGGCGTTCCGTGCAACCTTGACGGGGTCCGGACAGTTCCGGCGCGCCGAGACAGTGTCCTAACTCCCCGTCACTCGGTTAGTGGAGTGTGGACACCAGAACACCCCGCACACCCACGGGGGACCGCTCGTCGGGCATCGACGACGCTCCCGCGCTGAGCATGGTGAAGGTGCCGAGCGATCCGGCGCAGGTCATCGTCAATCACGCGAGCTTCCGCGTGCAGTTGGGCGCCGCCTCGTGGCGTGCCCAGTCCCCGCGGATCGCGCGGCACCCGAGCGCCACCGACCACACCGCCCGCGGCCCCCTCGCCGGCACCGCGGCGCGGGCCGGGGTGGCGTCCCAGCGCCGTCCGGTCGTCTGGAGCGGCCGGTCCGCACCCGACGACACCGGCGCCCACCGGCTGCTCCAGGCCGTGCGCAGCGGCAGCGTGCGGCACGTCGAGGAGGCCACCGCCGACGCGGGGGCCACGCAGGTGATCCCGCGCATCGTCCCGCCCCCGGGCCACCGCGGCGGGGCCCGTGCCCACGACGGCCTCGACGAGACGGTCGAGACCCCGGTGGTCGGCGCCCCGCGGACCGCCGAGCCGGGCCGGACCCGGCTGCTGCCGCACATGCGGACCGTGGGCAGCGCGTACGAGGAGTCGGGGCCGGGCGTACCCGGGCCCGACGGCGTCCCGTACGGCGGCCCCGGGTACGCCGAGCCCCCGTACGGCGCCCCCGGCCACGGCCCCGCGGACCCCGGCCAGGACGCCTACGGCGACGACGACGTGTACGGCCCCGACGGCGACGACGGGTACGGCCACGATGGCTACTACGGCGACGCCGAGTTCGCGGACGACGCGGACCGGGCGCCGCGGGAAGGCGGCCGTGCGGCCCGGCGGCACGCCGACGACCAGGTCCGGCAGGCGTACTTCCCCGGCCGCCGGATGAACCTGGGCGTCGTCCTGCTCCCGCTGCGCGTCTTCCTCGGCTGCGTCTCGGCCTACGCCGGCATGGGCAAGCTGTGCGATCCGCTCTACTTCGACGGCGGCAAGCGCGGCTCCATGGTCAAGTGGCTGAACACGCTGCACCCGTGGGACGTGGCCGAGCCGCTGCGCCAGTTCGCGCTGCAGCACCCCGTGGGCTCCGGCCTCGTGATCGCCTTCCTCCAGGTCGTCGTCGGTGTCCTGACGGTGCTGGGCTGCTGGCAGCGGGTCGCCGCGGGGATCGGCGCGCTGCTGTCGGCCGCGCTCATCGTGACGGTCAGCTGGAAGACGGTGCCCGTCTACGACGCCCCGGACATCATCTACCTCGCCGCCTGGTCCCCGCTGATCATCGCCGGGGCGCCCGTCTACTCCGTCGACGGCCGTCTCGCCGCCTCGGCGTGGCGGCGGCTCGGACCGCGCTCGGACATCTGGGAGTTGCGGCAGTTCGTGCTGCGGCGGGGCGCCCTGATCACGGCGCTGGTCGCCGGTCTCACCCTGCTGGTCGGCTCGCTGCTCGGCGGCGCGGTCCGCGACGCCGACCGTGTGGTCGTCCCCGGTCCGGGTGAGGCCCCGCGCAACGAGCGGCCGGGTTCGCCGCTGCCGAAGAAGCCGGCCGAGCGCCGGCAGCAGCTGCCGTCGGCGTCCACGTCGCCGAGCCACCGCGGCTCGTCGGCCGGCCCCTCCGGCGACCCCGCGAACACCCCGGGCGCGACCCGCGGGAGCGGCACCGCCACCGGCGGCTCGCCCAGCCAGACCCAGGGCACCGGACAGGTCCCGCCCCGCCGCTCCTCCCCGGCGCGGCAGGCCCCCAGCACCAGCTCGGGCCCCACCTCGGGCGGCACGGCGACCAGCAGCGGCGGGGCGTCGACGGGCACGGGCGGCGGCAGCTCGTCCTCGGGGCAGCCGGGACTGGTGGGCGGCCTGCTGGGCTAGGAGGACACCGACCGGTCACATCGCGACCGACCGGTCACATCGCGACCGACCGGTCACATCGCGACCGACCGGTCGCGTGGCGACCGACCGGTCGCATGGGAGGGGCCCCGCACCTTCGAGGTACGGGCCCCTCCCACGCATTCCGCTCTCGGACGGTCCGGCCTTCACGGGGTCCGGATCCTGGGCGGTCCGGCTCCCGGGCGGCCCGGTCCAGCCGTCCTCAGGCGCGGCCCAGGGCCGCCAGCTCCTTGGCGGCCTCCGTGAGGTCCTTCGCCGTGTCGATGGCGCGCCAGTACGCGCCCTGCGGGATCGGGAAGCCGGCCAGCCGGAGTTCACGGGCCAGGCGCGGGAACGTGGTGCGCTCGTGGTCGCCGCGGTCGGGAAGCAGGTCGGCGAACCCGGCGGAGAAGACGTAGACGCCCGCGTTGATCTCGAAGGTCGACGGCGGGGCCTCGATGAAGTCGGTGATGTGGCCGAAGCCGTCCGTCTGCACGGCGCCCCACGGGATGCGGGGGCGGGCCAGCGCGAGGGTGGCGAGCGCGTCGCGCTCGGTGTGGAAGTCCGCCATGTCGCGCAGCGAGAAGCGGGTCCAGATGTCGCCGTTGGTGGCGTACCAGGGCTGGTCCGGCCGGGGGAGGTGGGCGGCGGCGAACTTCAGTCCGCCACCGCGGCCGAGAGGCTCCGTCTCCACGGCGGTGGTGACGTTCACGGGCAGGTCCGCCGACTTCAGCCAGGTCTGCAGGACCTCGGCGAGGTGGCCGCAGGAGACCACCACGTCCGTCACGCCCTCCTCGGCGAGCCAGGCGAGCTGGTGCCCGATGATCGGGGTGCCCGTGCCGGGGATCTCGACCATCGGCTTGGGCCGGTCGTCGGTGTAGGGACGCAGCCGGGACCCCTGGCCACCGGCCAGGATCACGGCTTGGGTGGGGCGGGACGCCGCATTCGGATGGGTCATGACGAAACTGTACGTCCCGCCCCCTCACCGGCTCGCGCCCGCGTCCGCGCCGGCGCTGTGCGGCCGGCCCCGTACGGCGCCGTGCTGTGCCGTCCCGCCGGGCGCGGCCGCGCGTGCGCGTGGCCGCCGGGCGCCGACCTCGGGCGTCCGGCGGGGCGTGCGCCCGGCGCGCAATTCCCCCGGCGTCCGGGGCCGCGCCGGACACAGGGCACAGGACGACGGGCGGCGAACGACGGACGACGGACGACAGGCGTGACGGACGACAGGCGTGACGGGTGACGGGGGTGACGGGCAACGGGCAACGGTGGACGGCGTCACCCGCGCGCCGCGAGGACCCCCGAGGCGAAGGAGGTGTCGCAGACCGGACGGGCGTAGGACTGGGCGCGGGTGGGGCCGTAGATGCGGACGGCGGCGCGGCCCAGGGTGCGGGCGATGGAGGCGCAGTGCCTGGCCATGGACGGCCGGCCGTTGACCGCCTCCTGGAGGTGGGTCAGCGCGACGCCCGGGTCCTTCTCCTGCAGCTCCGTCAGCAGCCGGTCGCGCAACACGTCCTGCGGGGCGCGGGCGCGGTCGCGGGCCGTGACCCCGGACACCGAGGTGTCGGACGCGGTGAGCACCGAGTCCGAGGGTGTCCCCGACCAGTTGACCCGGGTGACCGCGAGGGTTCCGGAGAGCACCAGGACGACGGGCAGGACGAGGGCGAGGGAGCGGCCGATCCGGCGGGCGGGGCCACGGCCGTGCCGCGTGGGGTGGGTGGTGGAGTGCTTCACGCGAGTGAGGGTAGCGCCCGGTAATGATTTGGCGACATTTGGTCACCTCTTCGAGGGATGGCCGAGCGCTCTTTCCGGTGGGGTGGGTTGACGCACACTGGTCGAAACGTCCGGAGTGTCAGGGTGTCCGGGGTGTGCGCGGGGGCGCGGAAAAGGGCCCCGCGGCAGTTCGCGGGGCCCTTCTCGCCGATACGGGTGAATCACCCGGGGGTGTGCGCGGGTTTCAGCCGAAAGGCGTCATCCGCGTCCTCGCGCGGGGTCAGTCCGTGAGGCGCTCGCCGGTCGAGGTCGAGAAGACGTGGGTCTCGCCCGGACGCGGCACGACGTGCACGGTGGCGCCCTTCTCCGGCACCTGGCGGCCGCCCACGCGGACCACCAGGTCCTTGGCCTCGCCGCCGACCTCGGCGGTGCCGTAGACGTAGCCGTCGGCGCCGAGCTCCTCGACGACGTTCACCGAGACGGCAAGGCCGGCCGGGGCGTCCGCGGAGTCCTTGGACAGCGAGGAGGCCGAGGGGCCGCCGCCCAGCTCCACCACGTCGAAGTGCTCGGGGCGGACGCCGACCGTCACGGTGCGGTCGCCCCGGTCGGAGGCGGCCTTGAGGGCGTCCCGGCTGACCGGGACGACGCTGTTGCCGAACTTCACGCCGCCGTCGGTGATCGGCACCTCGACGAGGTTCATCGCGGGGGAGCCGATGAAGCCGGCCACGAACAGGTTCGCGGGCCGGTCGTACATGTTCCGCGGCGAGTCGACCTGCTGGAGGATGCCGTCCTTGAGCACGGCCACCCGGTCGCCCATGGTCATGGCCTCGACCTGGTCGTGGGTGACGTACACGGTGGTGATGCCGAGGCGGCGCTGCAGCGAGGCGATCTGCGTACGGGTGGAGACGCGGAGCTTGGCGTCCAGGTTGGACAGCGGCTCGTCCATGAGGAACACCTGCGGCTCGCGCACGATGGCGCGGCCCATGGCGACACGCTGGCGCTGGCCGCCGGAGAGCGCCTTCGGCTTGCGGTCCAGGTACTCGGTCAGGTCGAGGATCTTCGCGGCCTCCTCGACCTTCTGCCGGATCTCCGCCTTGTTGACGCCGGCGATCTTGAGCGCGAAGCCCATGTTGTCGGCGACGGTCATGTGCGGGTACAGCGCGTAGTTCTGGAACACCATGGCGATGTCCCGGTCCTTCGGCGGCAGGTGGGTGACGTCGCGGTCACCGATGCGGATGGCGCCGGAGTTGACGTCCTCGAGCCCCGCGAGCATCCGCAGCGAGGTGGACTTGCCGCAACCGGACGGGCCGACGAGGACGAGGAACTCGCCGTCCTCGATGTCGATGTCGAGCGCGTCGACGGCGGGCTTCTCGGAACCCGGGTAGATCCGGGTCGCCTTGTCGAACTGGACAGTGGCCATGGTGAATGGGCCCCCTTCTACCGGCAGGAACGTGCCGGACGATCCGTTGTGGAAGGTGGTTGCCACTACGGGTGATTCCGTTGTGGTTGTGGTGTAGTCCACAAGGGTGAACTGGCACAGGACGGTACCTGGCGCTCACCTCGTCTGTCAGCATCCGGAGCCCTGTGAACTTCGCCGAAATTTTCGAGGGGCGCGGCGGTGACCCGGGTACACTGCACGGGCACGCGCGCACAGCCGCGCACGCCTCCTTAGCTCAGCTGGTCAGAGCGCCGCTCTTGTAAAGCGAAGGTCGTCGGTTCGAATCCGACAGGGGGCTCCGAGGCTCAACAGCACGAACGCCCCGGACGGTGATCCGTCCGGGGCGTTCGGCATCCCACGGGTGACATCGACGAGGGCGGTCACTCACGGTCGACACGACGCCTGAGCAGGCGGTCCATGTGGCTGAGGGCCTCGCGGTGCGTGTCGGACGCCTTCGTCGTGGACGCCAATGGGCGCCCGCCGGTCAAGATCGTAAAAATCACAATATATAGCCCTTATAGGTGACAAACGGGCGAGGTTAGGCCATTGGCGGCAGGAGAGCGTGATCGCCTGATTTCCGGCATCCCACGTTGACGACCTGTGCCAGGACGGAACCGGGCAGCTGGTCGAAGCGCACTCCGGGGGTGCCTCCCGGTGCAGAAGGAGGAACCCCCTATGTCCTGGCAGAGCTTCCGAGCGCAGAAGCCGGTACGCGGTATCCGACGATCGCGTCCGGGCCGGCTCCTGGCCGCGACCGGCCTGGCAGCCTGCGCCGTGATGGCACTTCCGGCCCCGTTCGCCCATGCCGCCACCGTGAACGTGCCGTGCTCGGTCCGAAAGCTGGTCAAGGCGATCAATACGGCCAACAGCTCACCTGGCGCCGACACCCTCCGGCTGGCCCGCAAGTGCACCTACAAGCTGACGTCCGCGGACACAGCCAATCCCGGCAACGGCCTGCCGGCCATCAGCAGCGAGATCACCATCGACGGCAACGGTGCGACGATCACACGCGCCAAGTCCGCCCCGGACTTCCGCATCCTCCTCGTGGCCGGCACGGGCACCCTGACGCTCAACAAGGCCACCATCAGCGGCGGCAGGGCGACGACGACGGACTGCCCCCTCTTCCCTGGGCAAGGCACCTGCGGTGGGGGCATCCTCAACCTCGGCACGCTGACGGTGAACCACAGCCGGGTGATCAACAACATCGCCACCTCCGATCTCTTCGCGGAGGGCGGCGGCATCGACAACGATGGCACGGCCACCTTGAACGACACCGACGTCAGCGGCAACACTGCCGAGTACACCGGCACCGATCTGAGCGGTGCCGCAGGAGGCGCGATCGCCAACGACGGCCCGCTGGCGGTCAACTGCAGCCACGTACACCACAACACCGTCACCGTCACACCGGACACCGGCAGCACCGCGACCGGCTCCGGTATCGCGACCTTCGCCCAGACCACGATCAAGGGCAGCCTCATCAGTCACAACCACGCCGACGCCCCGGGCGGCGCCACACTCGCTGCTCTGAGCAACGGCGCCCCGGGGACCGTGACGGACACCGTCATCCGTGACAACACCTCCAGCGCCCGGGGCGGCGACGCCCTGGGTGGCGGAGTCGCGACCAGCGCCCTCCTGACCTTGACCCGCACCGCCGTCATCGGCAACCTCGCCACTGCTCCCGGCGGCACTGCGCGCGCGGGTGGGATCCAGGTCGGCCGCCTCGCGGATCTCAGGCTGAACAACAGCACGGTTCGAGGCAACTCCGCCGGCGCTCCGGACGGCGGCACCGCTCAGGGCGGGGGCCTCGCCAACGCCACCGGCGGCACCATCACGAGCGATCGGTCGGAGATCCGCGGGAACACGGCCAAGGCTCCGGACGGCGGCACCGCCCAGGGCGGGGGCATCTTCACCGACGTCGGAGCGACGACCCTGAACCGGAGCGCAGTCACCGACAACCGGGCCGGCGACGGGGGCGGCATCTTCGAGGGCCCGAACGGCACGGTCACGCTGAACAACACCGCGGTCAAGCGCAACAAGCCGAACAACTGCGCACCGCCGAACAGTGTTCCCGGCTGCATCGGCTGAGCCCGTCGGCGAGGCCCGGACCCCGCACGGTACGGGCCTCGCCCGCACGCCGATGCCGAGGTGAGGTCGCCTCGCCCCCACGACAGTGGGCTCTCCCGCGGAACAGCGCGAACGCCCCGGACGGTGATCCGTCCGGGGCGTTCGCGTGCGTACCGGGCTTCCGGCGCGGATCCGTGTCCGCGGGCGGTGGGTCAGGTGGTGCGCAGGAGGGTGGTCAGGACGTCGCGCAGGGCGCCCTCCGGGTCCGGTGCGGCGCCGGTGGACCGCCAGGCCACGAAGCCGTCGGGGCGGACCAGCACCGCGCCGTCGGCCGTGGTGCCGTGCAGCCGCGCCCAGTCGGCGGCCGTGTCCTCGGCGCCGCCGGCCGGGGCCGCCGGGTCGGGCACCAGGTCGGCGCCGATGCGGTACGACTCCAGGGGCAGGCCGTCGCTCTCGGCGATCCGGCGGGCCGCGGCGTGCCAGCCTGCCGCCGACCCGGCGTCGCTGAGCAGCACCAGGGAGCGCTCGTACAGGTCCAGGGACGACAGGCGCTCGCCGTCGCGGCGCAGCCACAGGTGCGGCGCGCGGCTGCCCGGCTCCCCGGTCAGGCGCAGGCCCTCGGGCACGACCTCCTGGTCCGGTGCGGCGCCGACGACGGCGCCCCGCGGGTAGCGGTAGCCGAGGACGACGTTGAGGATGCCGCCCCGCTTGCCGCCGCCGACGCCGGGCGCGGGCGCGAAGCCGGGGTGGCTGTGCTCGACCGAGCGGGCGGAGGCGCGGGCGCTGGTCGCCGCGGCCACCGGGCGGCGCTCGGCGCCGTAGGTCTCCAGCAGGCCGGGGCCGGCCCAGCCGCCGAGCACGGCGGCGAGCTTCCAGGCCAGGTTGTGGGCGTCCTGGATGCCGGTGTTGGAGCCGAAGGCGCCGGTGGGGGACATCTCGTGCGCGGAGTCCCCGGCGAGGAAGACCCGGCCGGAGGAGTAGCGGTCGGCGACGCGTTCGGCGGCCCGCCAGGACGCCCTGCCGGTGATCTCCACGTCGAGGTCGGGGGCGCCGACGGCGCGGCGGATGTGCCGCTGGAGGCGGTCCTCGGTGAACTCCTCCAGGCTCTCGCCGCGCTCGGGGTGCCAGGGGGCGTGGAAGACCCAGTGCTCCTTGTTGTCGACGGGCAGCAGGGCGCCGTCGGCGTCCGGGTGGGTGAGGTAGCAGCAGATGAACCGGCGGTCGCCGACCACGTCGGCGAGCAGCTTGGAGCGGAAGGTGACGCTGACGTTGGCGAACAGGTCGCCGGGGCCGCTCCGGCCGATGCCGAGGCGCTCGCGGACCGGGCTGCGCGGGCCGTCGGCGGCGACCAGGTAGTCGGCGCGGACGGTGTACCGCTCGTCGGTGGCGCGGTCGCGCACCACCGCGGTGACCGCCTCGCCGTCCTGCTCGAAGGACTCCATCTCGTGGGAGTAGCGCAGGTCGCCGCCGAGCCGGCGGGCGGCCTGGAGGAGCACCGGCTCCAGGTCGTTCTGGCTGCACAGGCACCAGCCGGTGGGGCTGAACCGCGCCAGGCCGCCGCCCGGGTCGATCTCCTTGAACAGCCATTCGCCGGCGTCGCCGACGAGGGCCGGGGTCTGCAGGATGCCGTGGTTGTCCGCGAGCAGCGCTGCCGCCGTCTTGATGTCCGGCTCCACGCCGGCCGCCCGGAACAGCTCCATCGTGCGCACGTTGTTGCCGCGGCCGCGGGGGTGGATGGAGGTTCCGGCGTGCCGTTCGACCAGCAGGTGCGGCACGCCGAGGCGGCCCAGGAACAGCGAGGTGGACAGGCCCACCAGGGAGCCGCCGACGATGAGGACGGGTACCCGGTGGTCGGCTTCTTGGCGCATCGATGCCTCCAGGGGCGGGGGTACGGAGTGGGGGGGCGTCGGAGTTTCCATGCCCGGCGCGCGGGGGGTCCGCGTGCGTTCGCGGGGCCAATCACCCGTGTGATCACCCACGTGGTGCACACGAGTCGCGCACCGCTGGGGAGCGGCACAGGATCGAGATCACGCTGACGTCGCGTCACCCGCGGCGCGGCGTTCCCTCCCCGCTGTCCCCGCCCGCCCGTCCGACCCCGTTCCCCTCTCCGGTCTTCTCTCCGTTCCGCCCCCTGCTCCACCCTCTGCCCGCTTTCCCGTCTGTCCCCCTTCCGTCCGTTCCGCGCGGACCGCCGAACCACCGTCAAGGAGACGTACGCAGATGACCGCCATCTCTGAGCGTGTTTCAGATCCGACCAGGCAGCAGGCCTCGAAACGTGTCTCGCAGTCCGTCTTCGACGGCTCGCGGCTGCGCGTGGTGCTGCTGGTGGACGTCTACGACGGCGCCCAGCAGCAGTTCCTGGAGGCCTACGAGAAGATGAGCGAGCAGGTCGCCTCGGTGCCCGGGCACGTCAGCGACCAGCTGTGCCAGTCGATCGAGAACCCCTCCCAGTGGCTCATCACGAGCGAGTGGGAGAGCGCCCCGCCGTTCCTCGCCTGGGTGAACAGCGAGGAGCACGTGCGGATGGTGGAGCCGATGCACAGCTGCATCCGCGACACCCGCTCGCTGCGCTTCCACATCGTCCGCGAGACCGGGAACGCCGCGGCCCAGGCGGACGCCGCGCGGCGCCGGCTGCAGACCTCGCCGCGGATCGGCGACGGCGTGATCCGCCACGCGCTCACCTTCACGGTGAAGCCGGGCAGCGAGCGCAAGGTCGCCGAGCTGCTGGCGAACTACAAGTCCCCCGAGGCGCGGGTGGACGACACCACCCGGCTGTGCCGGACCTCGCTGTTCATGCACGGCAACCGGGTCGTGCGGGCCATCGAGGTGCGCGGCGACCTGCTGGCGGCGCTGCGGCACGTGGCCCGGCAGCCGGAGATCCGGGCGGTGGAGGAGGCCATCAACCCCTACCTGGAGCAGGAGCGCGACTTCGCGGACCAGGAGTCGGTGCGGGTGTTCTTCACCCGGGCGGCGCTGCCCGCCGTGCACCACGTGACGAGCGGTCAGGACGCCGAGGGAGCCGAGCGGCACGCGCTGTACTACCCGGCCCGCCCCGGCATGGGCATGAAGCTGGCGGAGCTGCTGTCCCAGCACGACGAGCGCGCCGCGGACGACCCGGACAGCCCGGTGCTGCGCAGCACGGTCTTCGAGCGGGACGACGTCGTCGTACGGCTGATCGACGTCCGGGGCCGGCTGGACGCGGACCCCGCCGCGGCCCTGGGCGTCGCGGACCCCGCGCGGGTGTCGGAGCTGACCACGCTGCTGGACGAGGACGCCGCGAAGAAGGACGGCGACCTGGGACGGCTGCTCCAGCTGGCCCGGATGCAGCTCGTCACCGACCGCCGGTCCGCGCCGGACGCCTGAGGCCCTTCCCGGCCTCCCCGGCCGGTCCCCGGCCCGCCCCGGCCCGCCCCGGCCTTCTCCGCGCGACAGCCGACAGCCGACGTACACACCACCGGAGGAACGACGTGATCAAACCCAGGCCCAGGATCGTGGATCTGAGCGACACCGAGCCCAACACCAAGCGCGGAGGCGATCTGCGCGCCATGCTGACGCCGGCCACGGTCGGCTCCACCAGCGGCTTCATGGGCGTGGCCATCGTGCAGCCCGGCGACCGCATCGGCGAGCACTACCACCCGTACTCCGAGGAGTTCGTGTACGTCGTCTGCGGCGAGCTGGAGGTCGACCTGGACGGCGACCCGCACCCGCTCCGGCCGGAGCAGGGGCTGATGATCCCCGCCTACATGCGCCACCGCTTCCGCAACGTGGGCAAGGTGGAGGCCCGGATCGTCTTCCACCTCGGCCCGCTGGCCCCGCGCCCGCAGCTCGGCCACGTCGACACCGAGGGCACCGAGACGGTGCCGGTCGCGGCCGGCGCGGTGGAGGAGCCCGGCACCGCGGAGGTGCGGTCATGAACAGGCGGGTCGCGGTCACCGGCATAGGCGTGGTGGCGCCGGGCGGCATCGGCGCCCCGGCGTTCTGGGACCTGCTGGCGAACGGGCGCACCGCCACGCGGGGCATCACCTTCTTCGACCCGTCCGGCCTGCGGTCCCGGATCGCGGCGGAGTGCGACTTCGACCCGGCGGCCGCGGGGCTGGACGAGGAGCAGATCGCGCGCTGCGACCGCTACATCCAGTTCGCCCTGGTGGCGGGCGAGGAGGCGGTACGGGACTCGGGGCTCGACCTCGCCGGGGAGAACCCCTGGCGGGTCGGGGTATCGCTGGGCACCGCGGTCGGCGGGACCACCCGGCTGGAGAACGACTACGTGCTGGTCAGCCATGGCGGCGAGCGCTGGGACGTGGACCACGAGCGGTCCCGGCCGCACCTGGAGCGGGCGTTCACGCCGAGCACGCTGGCCTCGACGGTGGCGGAGCGGTTCGGGGCGCGCGGGCCGGTGCAGACCGTCTCCACGGGCTGCACCTCCGGGCTCGACGCGGTCGGGTACGCCCTGCACACCGTGGAGGAGGGCCGGGCCGACGTCTGCATAGCCGGGGCCTCGGACTCACCGATATCCCCGATCACGATGGCCTGCTTCGACGCGATCAAGGCCACGTCGCCCAACAACGACGACCCCGCCCACGCCTCCCGTCCCTTCGACAACAACCGCGACGGGTTCGTGATGGGCGAGGGCGGCGCGGTGCTCGTCCTGGAGGAGCTGGAGCACGCCAGGGCCCGCGGCGCGCACGTGTACTGCGAGCTCAGCGGCTACGCCACCTTCGGCAACGCCTACCACATGACCGGTCTGACCAGTGAGGGCCTGGAGATGGCGCGGGCGATAGAGACCGCGCTGGACCACGCCCGGCTGGACGGCTCCGCGATCGACTACGTCAACGCGCACGGCTCCGGCACCCGCCAGAACGACCGGCACGAGACGGCCGCCGTGAAGCGGGCCCTCGGCCACCACGCCTACGACACGCCCATGAGCTCCATCAAGTCCATGGTGGGGCACTCCCTCGGGGCGATCGGGGCGATCGAGGTGGTCGCCTGCGTGCTGGCCCTGGCCCACCAGGCGGTCCCGCCCACCGCGAACTACGAGACCCCCGACCCGGAGTGCGACCTGGACTACGTCCCGCGCACCGCCCGGGAGCGGAAGCTGGACAGCGTGCTCTCCGTGGGCAGCGGGTTCGGCGGTTTCCAGTCCGCGGTGATCCTGACCCGGCCGTAGGGAGAGGACACGATGAGTGCACCCCAGGAACGGCGCGCGGCCGTCACCGGCATCGGTGTGGTGGCGCCCAACGGAACGAGCACCGAGACCTTCTGGAAGGCCACCCAGGAGGGGCTGAGCGTCCTGGACCGGGTGACCCGCGAGGGCTGCGGGCACCTGCCGCTGAAGGTGGCCGGCGAGGTCCGCGCCTTCGACGCCGCCGCGGCGATCGAGGAGCGCTACCTGGTCCAGACGGACCGGTTCACGCACTTCGCGATGGCGGCGGCCGACATGGCGCTGGAGGACGCCCGGCTCGGGCAGGCCGACACCGGCGGCGCCCCGTTCTCCGCGGGCGTGGTCACCGCGGCCGGGTCCGGCGGCGGCGAGTTCGGCCAGCGGGAGCTGCAGAAGCTGTGGGGCAAGGGCAGCCGCTACGTCGGCCCCTGGCAGTCCATCGCCTGGTTCTACGCGGCCAGCACCGGCCAGATCTCCATCCGGCGCGGCTTCAAGGGCCCGTGCTCGGTGGTCGCCGCCGACGAGGCCGGCGGCCTGGACGCCCTCGCGCACGCGGCGCGGGCGGTCCGGCGCGGCACGGACGTGATCGTGGCCGGTTCGACCGAGGCGCCGCTCGCCCCGTACTCGATGGTGTGCCAGCTCGGTTACCCGGAGCTGAGCCCCGTCGACGACCCCGGCCGCGCCTACCGCCCGTTCACCGACTCGGCCTGCGGGTTCGTGCCGGCCGAGGGCGGGGCGATGCTCGTGGTGGAGGACGCGGGCGCGGCCCGCAGGCGGGGCGCCCCGGTACGGGCCACCGTCGCCGGGCACGCGGCCACCTTCACCGGGGCCTCCCGCTGGGAGCAGTCCCGGGAGGGGCTGGCGCAGGCGATCCGCGGCGCGCTGGCGGACGCCGGCTGCGCCCCGGAGGAGGTCGACGTCGTCTTCGCCGACGCGCTCGGCGTCCCCGAGGCGGACCGGGCCGAGGCGGCGGCCATCGCCGACGCGCTCGGCGCGCACGGGCGGCGGGTGCCGGTGACGGCGCCCAAGACCGGCATCGGACGCGGCTACTGCGCGGCGCCGGTGCTGGACGCGGCGGCGGCGGTCCTCGCGATGGAGCACGGACTGATCCCGCCCACCCCGAACGTCTTCGACATCTGCCATGACCTCGATCTGGTGACCGTTCGCGCCCGTGCCGCCGAGGTGCGCACGGCGCTGGTCCTCAGCCGGGGGCTCATGGGTTCGAACTCGGCGCTGGTGCTGCGGCACGGCGCCGTCGAGGCCTCCTAACGAGGTCGCCGGGGAAGACCGGGAGCCGCCGAGGCGACCGGGAGCAACCGGGAGCGAAAGGAGAAATCCGCATGAGTGTCCGAATCACCGTGGAAGAACTGTCCGAACTCATGAAGAAGGCCGCCGGTATCACCGTCAGCCCCAAGGAGCTGGCGGACCGGCCCGACCGGGGCTTCGACGAGCTCGGCATCGACTCGCTGGGCCTGCTCGGCATCGTCGGCGAGCTGGAGAACCGGCACGGTACGCCGATGCCGCCCGACGCGGAGCGCTGCAAGACGCCCCGGAAGTTCCTCGACCTCGTCAACAGCACCCTTCTGGCAGGAGCCTAGAGATGGCCGGACACACCGAGAACGAGATCACCATCGCCGCGCCGGTGGACCTGGTCTGGGACATGACCAACGACGTGGAGAACTGGCCGCAGCTGTTCAGCGAGTACGCCTCCGCGGAGATCCTGTCCCGGGAGGGGAACAAGTGCACCTTCCGGCTGACCATGCACCCGGACGAGAACGGCACCGTCTGGAGCTGGGTCTCCGAGCGCGAGCCCGACCGCGCCACGCTCACCGTCAAGGCGCGCCGGGTGGAGACGGGTCCCTTCGAGCACATGGACATCCGCTGGCGCTACGAGGAGGTTCCCGGCGGCACCCGGATGATCTGGACCCAGGACTTCGCGATGAAGCCGGACGCGCCGGTCGACGACGACTGGATGACCGACAACATCAACAAGAACTCCAAGGTCCAGATGGCCCTGATCCGCGACCGGATCGAGCAGGCGGCCCGCTCCGGCCGGCGCCCCGAGCCCGCCCTGACCACCGACTGAGCCGGACACCGGCGAACGAGCAAGACAGGAGAGGGCTCATGCACCAGGCCCTGATCGTCGCCCGGATGGCCCCGGGCTCGGCCCCCGACATCGCCAAGATCTTCGAGGAGTCCGACCGGGGTGAGCTGCCGCACCTCGTCGGCGTCACCCGGCGCAGCCTCTTCCAGTTCGGCGATGTGTACATGCACCTCGTCGAGGCCGACCGGGACCCGGGCCCGGCCATCGCCAAGGTGGCGGACCACCCCGAGTTCCGGGGGATCAGCGAGCGGCTGTCGGCGTACGTCAGCGCCTACGACCCCGAGACGTGGCGCTCCCCGAAGGACGCGATGGCCCACCGCTTCTACTACTGGGAGCGCGACGGCCGGGGCTGACACCGGCGTACGGCCGTCGCCGGCGCCGTCGCACGGCCGGCGGAAGACCGTCGTACGGCCGGCGGAAGACCGTCGTACGGCCGGCGGAAGACCGGCGACGGCCGGCGGAAGGACACCGTCCGCCGGAACGGGACGACGGCCGCCGGGCCCGCGTGCTGCGCGGGCCCGGCGGCCGTCGTGGGGTGTGGTCCGCCCGGCCGGACGGACCGCTCCCGCCGGTCAGGCGGGGACGGTGCAGTCGAAGGCGTGCAGGTACGGGTTGACCGGGCTGATGTCGTCGATGAACAGCCCCGCCGCCTCCAGCCGGCTCACCATGGACTCGGTGGTGTGCTTCGCCCCGCCGACGTTCATCAGCAGCAGCAGGTCCATGGCGGTGCTGAACCGCATCGACGGGGTGTCGTCGACCAGGTTCTCGATGACCACGACCCGCGCCTTGGCGCCGCCCGCCCGCATCACGTTGCGCAGGCAGCGGGCGGTGGAGTCGTCGTCCCACTCCAGGATGTTCTTGATGATGTAGACGTCGGCCCGGACCGGGACGTCCTCGCGGCAGTCGCCGGCCACGACGTCCACCCGGTCGGCGAGCGCCCCGCCCGGGCGCAGCCGGGGGTCGGCGTTCTCCACCACGCGCGGCAGGTCCATCAGGGTGCCCCGCATGCCCGGGTACTTCTCCAGCAGGCAGGCCACGACGTGGCCCTGGCCGCCGCCGATGTCGGCGACCGACGAGGCCCCGGACAGGTCCAGCAGTTCCGCGACGTCCCGGGCGGACTGCTTGCTGGAGGTGGTCATGGCCCGGTTGAAGACGTCCGCCGACTCCGGGGCGTCCTCGTTGAGGTAGACGAAGAACTCCTTGCCGTACAGGTCCTGTACGACGTTGCGCCCGGTGCGCACCGCCTCGTCCAGCTTCGGCCAGGCGTCCCAGGTCCACGGCTCGGTGCACCACAGGGTGATGTAGCGCAGGCTGTTGGGGTCGTCCTCGCGCAGCAGCCGGGACATCCCGGTGTGCGCGAAGGTGCCGTCCGGCTGCTCGGCGAAGACGTCGTAGCAGGCCAGGGCGCGCAGCAGGCGGCGCAGCGGCTTGGGTTCGGTCTTCACGGCGGCCGCGAGGTCCTCCACGGCCATGGGTGTGTCCCCGAGCGCGTCGGCCACGCCCAGCCGGGCGGCGGCGCGCAGGGCGGCGGCGCAGGCCGCCCCGAACGCGAGCTCGCGCATCCGCATGGACGGCGGTGGGGCGGTTGGTGCGGTCGTCATGTGCCGCACTTCCTTCCTTGTGGGTTCCTTGCGGGTTCGACGGGCACGGCTGTTCGCGGTCGTGGTCTCAGCACAGTCCCGCGGGCTTGGAGGCCCGGCACGAGTTGTTCGCGAAGGTGTTGGCGCGGCCGGCGCTCTCCTGGTCGACCAGGTCCGCGGGCGCGTTGTCCTGAAGGGTGTTGTCGTGGACGCGGTTGCGGTCGCTGGTGACCCCGACGAAGCTCTTGAACAGCACGACGCCGCCCGACAGCGGGGACTTGCCCACGTTGCCGGTGACCGTGTTGTCGGCCACCTCGGTGTCCTCGGCGCCGGTCAGGACGATCCCCGAACCCTGGAGGTAGGGCAGCCGGGCGGTCTTCGCGCAGTACTTGTTGTTCTCCGCGACCCAGTTGTCGCGCACGGTCAGCGCGCCGGTCTTCGGCTTGTTCTCGTCGCCGACGACGAAGACGCCCGCGCAGTTGCCGGACACCTCGTTGGCCGCGACGGTCAGGTTGCGCAGGCGGCGGACGGTGACGCCGATGCGGTTGCCCTCCAGCCGGTTGTGCGAGACCAGCGTGCCGCGGGTGTCGACGGCGCCCTGCTCGGCGGTGATGGTGTTGGCGAGGAACAGGCCCGCGTCGCCGTTGTCCCGGGCGGTGTTGTGCCGGTAGACGCTGCCCACGGAGCGCTCCTCGGCGATGCCCCACAGCCCGTTCTTCTCGGCGGTCACCCGCCGCACGGTCAGCCCCTCGGTGCCCACGGCCATCAGGCCGGCCCGGGAGAAGCCGGTCAGCTTCAGGTGGGAGACGGTGACTCCCTCCAGGCGGTGGCTCTTGGTGCCCGCGACGCAGATGCCGTTGCCGCGCTCGCCGCAGTCGTTGCCGGGATGGGCGGACGGTTTCAGGACGGTGGACGAGCCGGTGCCGCGCAGGGTGAGGTCCGGAGTCGTCACCTTGACGCTCTCGTGGTACACGCCGGGCATCAGCAGCACGGTGTCACCCGGCTTGGCCGAGTCCACCGTCTTCTGGATGGAGTCCCCCGGATGCACCAGGTAGGTCCGCGGAAAGGAGACCGGCGGCGCGGCGGCCACGCCCGAGCCGGCGAGCGCGGCGGCACTGAGCAGCAGAGCGATATGGCGTTTCGTCATATTCTGCAACCTATGACCTGATGACCCGTCGGATGGTCGGATGGGCCGTCCGGCGGCGTGTCACCGGCGTCCGGCCCGGGCGGCGCGGCCCCGCGCCACGGCCGTTCGGGGGCGGACGGCGGCCCGCCGTCCATACTTGCGGGTGTGAACGTGGTCATCCGGATCCGGCGCGGGCTGCGGGCGGCGGCGGGCTACGTCCGCGGCGCCCCGGGCACCTACGGCTGGCTGCTGATCCTGTTCGTGACCGCCGTCGCCCTGCACCGGATGTCGCCGGCGCTCGAGGCGGAGTTCCTGCGCCGGCGCTCGACCAACATCCACGAACTGTCCGGCAACCCGGTGCGGGCACTGTTCGCGAGCGCGATGTGGATCGAAGGCGGCCGCTGGCTGCCGTACGCGGCGCTCTACACCGTGGTGCACGCGCAGGCAGAGCGCTGGCTGGGCACGCTGCGCTGGCTGGCGGTGTGCGTGGCCGCGCACGTGCTGGCCACGCTGATCAGCGAGGGCGCGCTGCTGTGGGCGATCCGGCACGGCGTGGCGCCCCGGTCGGCGGCCGACACCCTCGACGTGGGCGTCAGTTACGCGCTGGCCGGGGTGGCCGGGGTGCTGGCGTACCGGATCGCCCGGCCCTGGCGGTACGGGTACGCCCTGGCCGTGCTCGCCCTCTTCGCCCTGCCGCTGGCGGCCGCGCGCACCTTCACCGACCTCGGCCACTTCACCGCCGTACTGATCGGCCTGGGCTGCCGTCCGCTGGCCGCGGACCGCGCGAAAGCCACGGAATCCGAAGGAGACAGTGGCGGTCCGCAGGGGTTAACGTCCCGGCCATGAGCAGCTCGGCAAGCAGCGCCGCGGGCGGCGGCACCGTGGGCGGCGGTTACCCGACCGGCGGTTACCCGGCCGGCGTGGACGGCGTGGTGAACGGCGGCATCTCCTTCTGGCTGGCGCAGGACGGCCTGCCCCCGGTGCGCGAGCCGCTCGCCGGGGACGCGAGCGCCGACGTGGTGATCGTCGGCGGCGGGTACACCGGGCTGTGGACCGCCTACTACCTGAAGAAGGCCGCGCCCGCCCTGCGGATCACCCTGCTGGAGCAGAAGTTCTGCGGCTACGGGGCCTCCGGCCGCAACGGCGGCTGGCTCTACAACGGCGTCGCCGGCCGCGACCGGTACGCCCGGCTGCACGGCCGCGAGGCCGCCGTACGGCTCCAGCGCGCGATGAACGACACCGTGGACGAGGTGATCCGCGTCGCCGCCGAGGAGGGCATCGAGGCGGACGTGCACAAGGGCGGCGTGCTGGAGGTGGCGCGCACGCCCGCCCAGCTGGCCCGGCTGCGCGCCTTCCACGAGCACGAGCTGTCCTACGGCGAGAAGGACCGCGAACTGTACGGCGCCCGCGAGACCGCCGAGCGCGTCCGGGTCGCGGACGCCGTCGGGTCCGCCTGGACCCCGCACGGCGCCCGGCTGAACCCGGCGAAGCTCGTCAAGGGCCTCGCGGCGGCCGTCGAGGCGCTCGGGGTGACGATCCACGAGTCGACGCCGGTCACGGAGATCGGCCCCCAGCGGGCGGTCACGCCCTACGGCACGGTCCGCGCCCCGTACGTGCTGCGCTGCACCGAGGGCTTCACCGCCTCCCTCAAGGGACAGCGGCGCACCTGGCTGCCCATGAACTCGTCGATGATCGTGACCGAGCCGCTCACCGACGGACAGTGGGCGGCGGTCGGCTGGGCGGGCCGGGAGACCCTGGGCGACATGGCGCACGCCTACATGTACGCCCAGCGCACCGCCGACGGCCGGATCGCGCTCGGCGGCCGCGGGGTGCCCTACCGCTTCGGCTCGCGCACCGACAACGACGGCCGCACCCGGCCGGAGACCGTGGCGGCCCTGCGGGACGTCCTGGTCGCGTTCTTCCCCGCCCTGGCCGGGGTGCGGATCGCGCACGCCTGGTCCGGGGTGCTCGGCGTCCCCCGCGACTGGTGCGCGAGCGTCACCCTGGACCGCGCCACGGGCCTGGGCTGGGCGGGCGGCTACGTCGGCTCGGGCGTCGCCACCGCCAACCTCGCCGCCCGCACCCTGACCGACCTGGTGCGGTTCGACTCCGGGCAGGCCGGTCCGACCGGACTGACCGCGCTGCCCTGGGTGGACCACAAGGTGCGCAAGTGGGAGCCGGAGCCGCTGCGCTGGCTGGGCGTGCGGGCCATGTACGCCACCTACCGCACCGCCGACCAGCGGGAAACGCTCACCCACCGCACCGCCTCCTCCCGGCTCGCCCGGGCCGCCGACCGGGTGGCGGGGCGCCACTGAGGGCGTGGCCCTCGGCGAGCTCGGGGAAGGGGCGGCCCTTCACGCGGGGTGGCGGCGGGTCGCGTGCCGCGCGGACGGCCCGGGGCGCGGGGCGGGTGACGGTGGCCGGGCGGCCCGGTGCGCGGGGCGCGGGGCGCGCGGGGCGCTCAGGGGACCGGCTCCGGCAGGGCCTGCTCGCGGGCCGGGGTGCTGCGGGCGGGCGCGCGGGCGGTGACCATCAGACCGGCCACCACGGCGGCCAGGAGCATCACCGCCGCGGCCCACCAGATGGCCACCGTGTAGCCGTGCACGACCCCCTCCGGCACCACCCGCGCCCGGTCCGCCGGGTTGCGCACATGCGCGGCGATGTACGCCGTGCCGCTGGTCGTGGCGATCGTGTTGAGCAGCGCGGTGCCGATCGAACCGCCCACCTGCTGCGAGGTGTTCACGGTCGCCGAGGTCACCCCCGCGTCGCGCGGGGCGACACCCGCGGTGGCCGTGGCGAACACCGGCATGAAGGTCAGGCCCATGCCCAGACCCATCAGCAGCAGCGCGGGCAGCACCTCGCCGGTGTAGCTCGACCGGACGGTCAGCCGGGTGAGCAGCAGCAGCCCGCCCGCGGCCAGCAGCATGCCGGGCACCATCAGCGCGCGCGGCTGCACGCGTTGCAGCAGCCGGGCCGAGATCTGCGTGGCGCCGACCACGATCGCCACGGTCAGCGGCAGGAACGCCAGACCCGTCCGCAGCGGCGAATAGCCGAGGATGTCCTGGAGGTAGTAGGTCATGAACAGGAACAGCCCGAACATCCCGATGACGGCCAGCAGCATGGTCAGGAAGCAGCCCGCCCGGTTGCGTTCGCGCACGATGTGCAGCGGCAGCAGCGGCATCGGCGCCCGCGCCTGCCACCACACGAAGGCGGCGAGCAGCGCCACGCCCGCCGCGAACAGGGCCAGTACCAGCGGGTCGGTCCAGCCGCGCGGCTCCGCCTCGCTGAAGCCGTAGACGACGGCCACCAGCCCGCCGCAGCCCAGGACCGCGCCGGGGACGTCCAGCCGGGCGCCCGCGCGGCCGGGCCGGTCGTGCAGCAGTGCGAAGGCGCCGAGGACCGCGACCACGGCGATGGGCACGTTGACGTACAGGCACCAGCGCCAGTCCAGGTACTCGGTGAGCAGGCCGCCGACGAGGAAGCCGATCGCCGAGCCGCTGCCCGCGAGGGCGCCGTAGATGCCGAACGCCTTCCCCCGCTCCTTCGGGTCGGTGAACGTCGTGGTCAGCAGGCTGAGCGCGGACGGGGCGAGCAGGGCGGCGAAGGCGCCCTGCAGCGCGCGGGCGCCGAAGAGCATGCCGGAGGACGCGGCCGCGCCGCCGAGCGCGGAGGCGACGGCGAAGCCGGCGAGCCCGATGACGAAGGTCCGCTTGCGGCCCGCCAGGTCGGCGATCCGGCCGCCCAGCAGGAGCAGCCCGCCGAAGGCGAGGGTGTAGGCGGTGATGACCCACTGGCGGTTGCCGTCGGACATGCCCAGGGCGCGCTGCGCGGAGGGGAGCGCGATGTTCACGATGGTCGCGTCCAGCACGACCATCAGCTGCGCGAGCGCGATCACCACCAGGGCCCACCAGCGGTGGGCGTCGGCCCCGGCGCGGCGGGCGTGGCGTCCGTGCGCGTGGCCGTGCGTGTGGCCGTGCGGCACGGGGCCGGGGCCCGCCCCGGCGCGCCGTGCGAGGGGGCGCGGGGCGAGGGAGCGCAGTGCGGTCCCCTGCCGTGCGTGACGCGGGTGTACGGACGAGATCTCACCTTTTCGGGTGACACTCATTGGGACAGAACACCATGAATCGGTGCGTACTGCATCCGCGCATCCGGTCCGTACCGCATCGGCGCGTCCTGCGTTCGCGCATCCCCCGTACCCCTCGTACCGCCGGTAGCTCGTACCGCCCGTAGCGCGCCGCGGGCGTTGTCAGTGGGGTGGGGCAGCATGGGGCCATGGCGAGGAGAGCGGCGGGGAGCCAAGCGGCGGGCGGGGTGAAGGCGGCGCGGCGGCCCCAGGTGCGGCTGCCGCCGCTGGAGGCCCGCGGCGGGGGCGGCCTGCGGCCGGACGGCGACTACGACGGGGTGGAGTTCCGCGAGGAGGACCTCACCGGGCAGGACGGCGCGGGCGCCCGGTTCATGGACTGCGCGCTGCGGGGCTGCGCGCTGGACGGCGCCTCGCTGCAGCACGCGCGCCTGCTGGACTCGGTCCTGGACGGCGTACGGGGCGTCGGTACGGACCTGGCGGAGTCCACCCTGCGGGACGTGGAGGTGACCGGCGCCCGCCTGGGCGGGACGCGGCTGCACGGCGCGGTCCTGGAGCGGGTGTGGATCAGGGGCGGCAAGATCGACTTTCCGAACCTGCGCCGGGCGAGGCTGCGGGACGTCGTCTTCGAGGGGTGCGTGCTCGTCGAGCCGGACTTCGGGGGTGCCAGGCTGGAGCGGGTGGAGTTCGTGGACTGCGCGCTGAAGGGCGCGGACCTCACCGCGGCGACGCTCACGGACGTCGACCTGCGCGGCGCCGCCTCGCTGGAGATCGCCCGCGGGGCGGACCGGCTGGCGGGCGCGGTGATCAGCACCGCCCAGCTGCTGGACCTCGCCCCGGTGCTGGCGGGGGCGCTGGGCGTGCGCGTGGAGGGCTGAGGGCGCCGGCGGGGCGCCCGGGGCTCACGGGAGCCGGGGGAAGCGGGCCTGGAGGGTCCAGACGGCCGGGTTCTCGGCGAGGTCCTCGTGCAGGTCGGCGAGGTCGGCGATCAGGTCGTGCAGGAAGTCCCGTGCCTCCCGGCGCAGGTCGGCGTGGGAGAAGGTCAGCGGCGGCTCCTCGGCCGGCATCCAGTCGGCCTCGATGTCCACCCAGCCGAAGCGGCGCTCGAAGAGCATGCGGTCGGTGGACTCGGTGAAGTCCAGCTCCGCGCGCTGGGGCCGCGCCGCCCGCGAGCCGGCCGGGTCCCGGTCCAGCCGCTCGACGATGTCGCACAGCGCCCAGGCGAAGTCGAGCACCGGCACCCACCCCCAGGCCGTGGCCAGCTCCCGGTCCGTCTCGGTGTCGGCGAGATACACGTCCCCGCAGAACAGATCGTGCCGCAGCGCACGCACGTCCGCGCGCCGGTAGTCCGTCTGCGGCGGGTCGGGAAAGCGGTTGGAGAGGGCATAGCCGATGTCGAGCACGTAGGTGATGGTCCCACGCCCCCCACGAAACCCTCCGGGCCCCCGGGGCCCGCCGATCTCCGGGGGCATCGCGGGACACGGGCCCGCATACGATCACACCGCATAGGATCGCACTCGTGTACCGATCCGTACCGGTTGTCCGGACCGCCGTCGCCGCCTCGGCGGTGCTCGCCCTCACGCTGACCGCGTGCGACAGCGGGGTGCGGGGCAGTCCGGGCGGCTCCGGCCTGCGCGACCCCTACTTCCCCAAGGCGGGCAACGGCGGTTACGACGTCACCCACTACGGCCTGACGCTCGACTACGACCCGTCCCACCGGCACCTCACCGGCACCGCGGAGATCACCGCCCGTGCCACGCAGGACCTGTCCGCCTTCAACCTGGACCTCAAGGGGCTCACCGTCGAGAGCGTCACGGTCGAGGGGCGCTCCGCCCGTTTCAGCCAGGCCGGCCAGGAGCTCACGATCCGCCCGCACGACGAGCTGGCGAAGGGGGAGACGTTCGGCGCGACGGTCCGCTACTCCGGCACCCCGCCGACCGTCACCGACCCCGACGGTTCCGAGGAGGGCTGGCTGCGCACCGCCGACGGCGCACTGGCCCTCGGCGAGCCGACGGGATCGATGGCGTGGTTCCCCGGCAACGACCACCCCTCGGACAAGGCCGCCTACGACATCGCCGTCACCGTGCCGAAGGGCCTGCAGGCGGTCTCCAACGGCGAGTTGAAGAGCGAGACCACCACCGGCGGCCGCACCACGTTCCGCTGGCACACGGCCGAGCCGGTGGCGAGCTATGTCGCCACCGTGGCGATCGGCCACTACGACATCACCCGGAGCACCCTGAAGAACGGCCTGCCGGTGTACGTCGCCGTCGACCCCACCCAGTCCGCGGCCTCCCGCGCGGTCCTCGCGAAGCTCCCCGAGATCATGGAGTGGGAGGAGACCAACTTCGGCCCGTACCCCTTCTCCTCCACCGGCGCGATCGTGGACCGGCCCGGCGACGCCGGCTACGCGCTGGAGACCCAGAACCGCCCCGTCTTCGCCGGCGCCCCCGGCGAGGAGATCCTGGTCCACGAACTCGCCCACCAGTGGTACGGCGACTCCGTCACCCCCAGGAGCTGGCGGGACATGTGGCTCAACGAGGGCTTCGCGACGTACGCGCAATGGCTGTACGAGGAGGACCACGGCGGCTGGACCGCCCAGCAGACCTTCGACGCCCTCTACCGCGGCGGTTACCACGACGACAAGGAGGAGGACGAGGCCGTCTGGTCCTTCCCGCCGGCCCGCCCCGACGACGCCGCCCACATCTCCGACGAACCCGTCTACGAGCGCGGCGCCATGGTCCTGCACAAGATCCGTCAACTCGCCGGTGACGACGCCTTCTACGACATCATCCAGGGCTGGGCCGCCGCCCACCGCCACGGCAACGCCGACACCGCCGACTTCACGGCCTTCGTGGAGAAGAAGGTCCCCGGCAAGGACTTCAGCGGGATCTGGAAGGACTGGCTGTACGGCGACGGGAAGCCGAAGCACCCCTGAGCGGCCCCCGCGCCGCCGCCCCGCACGAGGTCACGTGTGCGGTCCCGCCGCATGGGGGCGGGGCCCCGTGCCGTCACCGGGAGCCGGGCCGGTCCAGCTCCTTGCGCAGCACCGCGCAGGGGCGGCCGAGCTGCAGGTCCGCGCGGTGGCCGATCACCTCGTAGCCGAGGGCGGTCCAGAAGGCGAGGGCCCGGGGGTTGTTCTCCAGTACGGCCAGACGTACGGCGGTGCGGCCCTGCGCCCGGAAGCGGTCCTCGACGGCGGCGGCCAGCCGGCGGCCGTGACCCTGCCGCTGGGTACCCGCGTCGATCATCAGCAGTCCGATCCACGGGTCCGGGTCGGCGGGATCGGGGTGCCGCCCGAGCGTGATCGCGACTCCGACGAGCCGGCCCTCGCTGCGCGCGAGCAGCACCTCGGCGCTCGGGTCGGCCGAGTCGTCGGCGAGGGCGGCGGCCACCTGCTCCGGGCGGATGTCGTCCGGGTCCGGGAAGTCGCCGCTGAGCGCGTGGAAGTCGCGGTGGGAGGCGTAGAGCGCGGTGAGTTCGGTCAGCAGCTCGCCGGGGAGGGCGCGGTCGGGGCCGAAGGACAGGGGTTCGAGCATCACCCGGGCAACGTATCGCGGGACCCCGGGCGGACGGCCGGAGCCCCGGCCCCTCGGTGAGGGGCCGGGGCTCCGCCGGCACGTCGCCCGGTCCGCGGCCGGTCCGCGCTCGGTCCGCGTCCGGCCGGTCCGCGTCTGGCCGGTCCGCGGCGGGGCGGTGCGCCGGCCGGGCGGTGCGGCGTCGTCAGACGTTGACGCCGAAGTCCTGGGCGATGCCGACCAGACCGGAGGCGTAGCCCTGGCCGACCGCGCGGAACTTCCACTCCGCGCCGTTGCGGTACAGCTCGCCGAAGACCATGGCGGTCTCGGTGGCCGCGTCCTCCGACAGGTCGTAGCGGGCGATCTCGGCGCCGCCGGCCTGGTTGACGATGCGGATGTAGGCGTTGCGGACCTGGCCGAAGTTCTGGCCGCGGTTCTCGGCGTCGTAGATGGAGACCGGGAAGACGACCTTGTCGACGTCGGCCGGGAGCGCGGCGAGGTTGACGTTGATCGCCTCGTCGTCGCCGGCGCCCTCGCCCGTGCGGTTGTCACCGGTGTGGACGATGGTGTTGTCCGGGGTCTGCTTGTTGTTGAAGAAGACGAAGTGGGCGTCGGAGTACACCTTGCCCTGGGGGTTGACCGCGATCGCGGAGGCGTCCAGGTCGAAGTCCGTGCCGGTGGTGGTGCGGACGTCCCAGCCGAGGCCCACGGTGACGGCGGTCAGGCCCGGAGCTTCCTTGGTGAGCGAGACGTTGCCGCCCTTGGAGAGGCTTACAGCCATGGTTTGGGAGTCCCTTCCCTCGTTGCGTGTGCGGACGAAGCTACCGCCACCTACGGGAACGCCAAGGGGGGTCCCCTTGGTTCCGGATCTCTTTACCTTTTTTACCAAGGCGGGATCGAACACCCCGGCCCGGGCGCCCCGCGCCGCGCGGGGCGCCCGGGCCGCGGCGCGGCGAAAACAGGGTGACGTGGCCCGGACGGGAACGGGAACATGGACGGCATGTCCGGTCCCTATCCCATCCGCGGCTCCGTCGCGCTCCCCGAGGCCGAGCTGGCCTGGCGCTTCTCGCGGTCCTCGGGGCCCGGCGGGCAGCATGTGAACACCAGCGACACCCAGGTCGAACTGCGCTTCGACCTGGCGAACACCGAGGCGCTGCCCGAGGTGTGGAAGCAGCGCGCCCTGGAGCGGCTGGCGTCCCGCCTCGTCGACGGCGTCCTCACGGTACGGGCCTCCGAGCACCGCTCCCAGTGGCGCAACCGCGAGGCCGCCGCCGTCCGCCTCGCCGCCCTCCTCGCCGAGGCGACCGCACCCCCGCCCCGGCCGCGCAGGCCGACCCGGGTTCCCCGGGGCATCAGCGAACGCCGCCTGCGGCAGAAGAAGCAGCGCTCGGAGACCAAGCGCGGCCGCTCCGGCCGCGACTGGCACTGACGGCCGCCGCGGCCAGGACCTGAACCGGCGGCCGCAAAAGGCCGGGACCGGAACCGGCCGCCTCAGCCCAGCTGCCGGTAGCGCCCCTTGAAGTACACCAGCGGGCCGCCCTCCGCGCTGGGGACGCGTGCCGTCAGGACCCGGCCGACGACCAGGGTGTGGTCACCCGCCGGCACGCGCTGCTCGGTGCGCAGTTCCAGGGCGGCGAGCGCGCCGCCCACCAGCGGGGCGCCGGAGACCTCACCGCGGACGTAGGGGATGTCCTCGAAGAGCAGGCGGTCGCTGATGCGGCCCTTCATGGCGAACCGGCCGGCGATGTGGCGCTGGCTCCCGGAGAGCACCGAGACCGCCCACAGGGGCTGCTCGGCGAGCAGGTCGTCCATGCGGGAACCGGCGCGCAGGCTGACCAGGGCCAGCGGCGGGTCCAGGGAGACCGAGACGAACGACGTGGCGGTCATGCCCACGTCCTCGCCGCCCGGCGCCATGGGGTCGTCCGGGTCCAGCGGTGGCTCCTGCGCGGTCACCAGGACGACGCCCGCGGCGAGCCGGGACATGGCGGCGCGGAACTCGTCGTCGGTCACGCCCTCAGCATGCCCGGAGGGTGCTCCCCGCCGCCCGCGCGGGGCCGGTGGCCCGGCCGGGGGCGGGGTGGTGCGGGAGGGGCGGGACGGCACGGCGGATGTGTTCAGCACACATCAACGCTAGCCACCGGTCCGCGGCGCCCGCATGGGGCCTCCGCCCGAACCGCGGCCCAGGGCGGACCTAGGACCACCGGCGGAGCGCTCCGCGGGCGATCGGGCCCCACGGGCCGGACCACTCGTGCATCATGTCCACACACTTACAAACTTTGCGTTCGGTAAACGCACAGGGAAAACGCAGAAACTCCACCCAATTGTTCACGTTCGGCTGTGACTTGAGTCACAAGGGGCACTAATTGTTGACCCTGTGTACCGAGTGGGCTTCGCGCTGTGATTCAGTGGCGGAGACCGCACCAGACGATGCGCCGAAGAGCACCCTTTGATTCGCTGCGAGGTCTCGGGGGGGAGGGCGAGCATGGAGACCGAGTCGGAGCCGTACGTCCGCCTTGCGACACTGCGGCAACTGCACCAGGTCATGGCGGACATGAACACCGCGCGCAGCCTGGCCGACACGCTGCAGACCGTGGCCGACGGCGTCGTGAACGGCCTCGGCTACGAGCTGGCCTGCGTCAACCTCGTACGCCCCGACGGCGATCTCGTGGTCGCCGCCTTCGCGGGCAACCCCGCCGCCGAGGCCCTGATCACCGGCCGGGTCGGCTCGCGCGAGTCGTGGGACCGCCGGCTGAACATGGGCGAGCACTGGGGCGACCTGGTCTTCATCCCGCACACCGAGGGCTGGGTCCTCGACGACGACGACGTCCCCCAGTGGTACACCGACGGGCCCGCGCCCCGCTTCGAGGACGAGTGGCACCCCTCCGACCGCCTCTTCGCGCCCATGTACACCCCGGGGGGCCCGGGCGGCGGCTGCGGCGAACTGCTCGGCGTGCTCTCCGTGGACCGCCCGCGCAACGGCCGCAGGCCCGGCGCCTGGGGCCGCGAGGCGCTGCAGATGTACGCCTTCCAGGCCGCCATAGCGATCAGCAACGCCCGGCTGCGCGCCAACATGCAGCGCGCCCTGGTCCGCCTGGAGCGCGAGCAGCAGGCCCTGCGCGCCAGCGAGGAGAGCTTCCGGCAGGCCTTCGAGTACGCCCCCTCCGGCATGGCCATCGCCGAGATGGGCGGCGACCAGCACGGCCGCATCCTGCGCACCAACGACGCCCTGTGCCGCCTGCTGGGCCGCCCGGCCTCGGCGATGCGCCGCTACTCCTTCTCGGACCTCGTGCACCCCGAGGACATAGGCACCCTGCTGCGCACCTCGGCCGAGGGCGGCCGGGCCGAGCTCAGGCTGGGCCGCCGGGACGGCAGCTACGTCTGGGTCTCCCTGCGCAACTCCGTCGTCGCGGACGCCGCCGACGGCCCCCGATTCCTGCTCACCCACGTCGAGGACATCGAGGACCGCAAGCGCCGCGAGCTGCACCTCGCCCACCGCGCCTCGCACGACTCCCTCACCGGCCTGCCCAACTCCGCCGAGCTGCGCGCCCGGCTCTCGGCCCGCCTGTGCCGGCGCCCGCCGCACGCGGAGGAGCTGGAGACCCTGGACGCCGCGTACGGCCATCCGGGCTACGACGTCGGCCACGACTTCGACTTCCGGCCCGGCGCCGAGGCGTACGACGCCTACGACCACCATGTGCACACCGTGGCGCCCGAGGGCGACCTCGACGACGGCACCAAGGGGCTCGCGGTCCTCTTCTGCGACCTCGACGGCTTCAAGTCGATCAACGACCGGTTCGGGCACAACGCGGGCGACGCGGTGCTCATCGAGGTCGCCCGGCGGCTGAGCAACGGCGTGCGCGACGGGGACACCGTGGCCCGGCTCGGCGGCGACGAGTTCGTGATCCTCGCCGACGGCCTCGGCCGCGCCGACGCCGCCGACCTCGCGGTCCGGCTGCGCAACGAGATCATCCAGCCGATCCGCGCCGAGGGGCGGGCCGTCCGGGTCGGCGCGAGCTTCGGCATCGGCTGGGCGCACTGCGGCATGACGGCGGACGAAGTGCTGAAGTCCGCCGACGAGCGGATGTACGTCGAGAAACGATCTCGTCCCAAACAGCACCGACGTGCCGGATGACGTCCAGGTCAGCGCGGTGATGCGGCGGGAGTCACCCGTTTGGGCCACGCGAAGCGGGTAGGCTCGCGGTTCACAGCCCGTACGCACCATGCCAGAGGAGACCTAGGGATGACGCCCGGCACCAACGGCGCGAGCACGCCCGAGGACGACGACCCGTTCGGCTACCTGTACGCCGACGGTCAGGCCAACGGAGCCCAGCCGCCCTCCGGCGGCTACGGCTACCCGAACTCGGTCAGCCGGGTCCGCGCGGTCGGTCAGCGGCAGTACGGCCAGCAGGCCGGTCAGCAGGCTCCCACGACGGCGGTCCCGCAGCAGCAGGGCGCCTACGGCCAGCCCAGCGCCCACTACGCGGCCCCCGAGACGCTTCCCGGAGGGCAGGCCCCCACCGGCCGGCGGGCGGCCCCGTCCGCGGGCGGCGGCCGTGGCCGCGGCCCCAACACCAAGGGCCTGCTGATCGGCGCGATAGCGGTGGTCGCCGCGGTCGTCATCGGCATCGGTGTGGCCATGATCGGCGACAAGGGCGACGGCGGCGGCGACAAGGCCGGCGGCACCACCCCCACCGCCACCCAGAGCTCCCGGCCCAGCCCGTCCACGACCGACAGCGCGGCACCCGCCGGCGAACTCCCGAAGATCGACGCGAAGGCCCTCCAGCTCGGCGGCACCGCGAGCACCGCCTCGGACGTCAAGGGCGCCAAGGCCGACGGCGGGGTCTACGTGACCAACTTCAACAGCGTCGGCGCCTCGGTCACCTGGAACGTCAACGGCATCCCGGCCGACGGCAAGTACAGCGTCTACGTGGGCTACAGCGTTCCCGGCAAGGACGCCACCGCCACCCTCACGGTCAACGGCACGCCGTCCGAACGACCCATCGATCTCAAGAACTGGACGCACGCCCCCGAGGGCGACTACGAGAAGGGCTGGACGAAGACCTACAACTACGTCCAGCTCAACAAGGGCACCAACACGATCAAGATCTCCTGCGAGCAGGGCAACCAGTGCGACGCCTACCTCGACCAGGTCTGGCTGGTCAAGGGCTGGGTCGGTCAGTGACCGGCGCGCACGCCGGGCGGCTCACGCCGCGGTGACCTCCCCGGTCACCGTCACCCGGCTCACGAGGTCCTCGTAGGCGCTCCGGTCGAACTCGCCGGCCGTGGGGGACAGCACCGTCGCCGTGGCCAGGGCGACCGCGCGGGCCAGGCGGTCCGGCCAGGGCAGGCGTTCGACCAGGCCCGAGAGCAGGCCCGCCACCGCCGAGTCGCCGGCGCCGGTCGGATTGCCCCGCACGCGGGCCGGCGGAGTGGCCCGCCACACGCCCTCCGGGGTGTGGGCGAACAGGCCGTCCGGGCCGAGGGAGGCGACCACCGCGCGGGCGCCGCGGCGACGGGCGTCCTGGGCGGCGCGGCCCGGCTCGTGCGATCCGGTCAGCTCGGCCAGCTCGTCGGCGTTCGGCTTCACCAGGTCCGGGCGGGCCGCCACCGCGCGCCGCAGCGCCTCGCCGCTGGTGTCCAGCAGGACGGGGACGCCGGCCGCCCGCGCCGTGCGCACCAGACCGGCGTACGCGCCCACCGGCAGGCCGGGCGGCAGGCTGCCGCACAGGGCCACCGCCGACACCGAGCCGAGCAGGTCCTCGTAGACGTCCTGGAAGGCGGACCACTCGGCGGGGGAGACGACCGGGCCCGGCTCGTTGAGCTGGGTGGTGTCGCCGGTGCGCTCGTCGACCACGGCTATGGTGCGCCGGGTCGGCCCGGCCACCGGCACCAGCGCGTCCGTCACCCCCGGCACCCGGGCGAGCAGGCCGCGCAGCTCCCCTCCCGTGGTCCCGCCCGCGAAGCCCGTGACGGTCACCTCGTGGCCGAGGGCCGCCAGCACCCGGGCGGCGTTGACGCCCTTGCCGCCGGGCCGCTCGGTGACCTCCGACACCCGGTGCGAGGAGTGGGGCCGCAGGGACGGCACCCGGTAGGTGATGTCGACGGCGGTGTTCAGCGTGACCGTGAGGATCACGTGGGCCGACCTCCCCCGAGTTCAAGCGCGTCTGCCGCGGTGGCTTTCCGAGGGTTCGATCATGCCAAAGACACGGCGGGCCGCCCACCCCCCGGGAGGCCCGCCGCGTCCGTACGGCCGGACGGATCAGCCCAGTTGGGGCTCAACCACCCATTCGCCCCGCCGCATCACGCCCTTGAGGACGAAGTCCTCGTCCAGCAGCACCAGGTCGGCGTCCTTGCCCGGCTCCAGCGAGCCGATCCGGTCGTCCAGGCCGAGCAGCCGGGCCGGGGTGGCGGACAGCGCGGCCACCACGTCCGTGACCGGCAGCCGGTCGACCGTCACCGCCCGCCGGAAGGCCCGGTCCAGGGTGAGCGTGGAACCCGCGATCGAGCCGCCCTCCACCAGCCGCGCCACCCCGTCGGCGACCTCGACCTCCAGCGGGCCGAGCAGATAGCGGCCGTCGCCGCTGCCGGCCGCGTCCATCGCGTCGGTGATGAACGCCACCCGCCGCGCGCCCGCGTGATGGAACGCCAGCTCCAGGGCGGCCGGGTGCAGGTGCACGCCGTCGTTGATCAGCTCGACGGTGACCCGTTCGTCCTCCATGAGCGCCGCGATCGGGCCGGGGGCGCGGTGACCGAGGGCGGGCATCGCGTTGAACAGGTGGGTGGCGACGGTGGCGCCCGCGTCGATCGCCGCCACGGTCTGCTCGTAGGTGGCGTCCGTGTGCCCGATCGCCGCGATCACGCCGTGCTCGGCGAGCAGCCGTACGGAGTCGATGCCGCCGGGCAGCTCGGCGGCCAGGGTCATCATCGTCGCCCGGCCGCGCGCCGCCTCCACCAGCTTGCGCACCTCCGCCGGGTCCGGGTCCCGCAGCAGCGCCTCGGAGTGCGCGCCCTTGCGGCACGGCGAGATGAACGGCCCCTCGAAGTGGATGCCGGCGATGTCGCCCTGCTCGGCCAGCTCCGACAGCAGCCCCGCCTGCTGGGCGAGGACGCCCATGTCCTCCGTGACGGTCGAGGCGACGAGGGTGGTGGTGCCGTGCGCCCGGTGGGCGCGGACCGCGGTCAGCACGTCGTCGGCCGAACCGGAGAAGGAGGCCCCGCCGCCGCCGTGGTTGTGCAGGTCGACGAAGCCGGGGACCAGCCAGTGGCCGGTGACGTCCAGGACCTCGCTGTCCGCGGGCGCGGCGCCGGCGATCCGCGCGCCCTCGACGATCACGCGGCCGTCGTCCACGATCCCGGAGGGCAGCACCACCCGGGCACCGGCGAGAACCTTGCTAGCGGCCATCAGGTGGTTACCTCCGGGGGAGTCGTAGAAGTGTCGAGCAGATCCCGGGCGAGCAGGGCCGCGCCCAGGCATCCGGCGCTGTCCCCCAGGGCCGCGGGGACGATCGTGGGGAGCTTCTGGAAGGTGACGCGCCGCCGGACGGCCTCCCGCAGCGGTGCGAACAGCGTGTCCCCCGCCCCGGCGAGTCCGCCACCGATGATCAGGGTGCGCGGGTCCAGCAGGGTGAGCGCGGTGACCAGGCCGTCGGCGAGCGCGTCCACCGCGTCCTGCCACACCGCCCGCGCCCGCGGGTCGCCCGCCTCCACGGCCTTGGCGCAGTCCGCCGCGTCCGCGTCCGGGTCCCCGCACGCCCCGGCCCACGCCTGGCTCACCGCCGCGGCGGACGCGAACCGCTCCAGGCAGCCGCGCTGCCCGCACGGACAGGGCGTGCCGCCTGGGCGTACGACGATGTGGCCGATCTCGCCGGCGAAGCCGTGCGCGCCCGCCTCCACCCGCCCGTCGATGCCGATGGCGCCCGCGATCCCGGTGCCCAGCGGCACGAAGAGGAACCGGTCGGCGCCCCGGCCCGCCCCGAGGCGGCCCTCGGCCAGTCCGCCGGTGCGCACGTCGTGGCCGAGCGCCACGGGGACGCCCCCGAGCCGCTCGGCCAGCAGGTCGCGCAGCGGTACGTCCCGCCAGCCGAGGTTGGCGGCGTAGGCGGCGACGCCGCGCCGCTCGTCGACGATTCCGGGCACGGCGACGCCGGCGGCGGCCGCGGGCGCGCCGAAGTGCTCCGCGCCGTGGGCGCGCAGTTCGGCGGCGAAGCCGAGGATGGACTCGACCACGGCGTCGGGCCCGCGGTCGCGGCCGGTCGCCCGGCGGGCCCGGTGCAGCAGCTCGCCGTCGGCCGCGACCAGCGCGGCCTTCATCCCGGTGCCGCCCACATCCAGGGCGATGACGTGTCTCACGGAAACAGTGTGGCCCGCTGACCCGCAAGAGGTCTAGTCCACTCACGTGGTGTAGACCTATCGTGTCCGCATGGTGAACAACGAGACGTTTGGGGCGACCAGCAGTGCAGCGGCGTAGGACAGCAATGATCGCGACGGTGTCCGTACTGGGCATGACGGCGGTCCTCGGCGGCTGCGGGAGCACCGGCTCCTCCGACGTCACCCTCAGACTGGTCGCCGCCGACTACGGCGACTCCTCGGCCAACAGCTCGCAGAAGTACTGGGACGAGCTGGTCAAGGACTACGAGGGCCGGCACCCCGGCGTGAAGGTCGAGGTCAGCGTCTACTCCTGGAACGACGTGGACCGCAAGGTCAAGGAGATGGTCGACGCGGGCGACCCGCCGGACATCGCGCAGATCGGCGCGTACGCCGACTACGCGGCCAAGGACCTGCTCTACAAGGCCGACGACGTGCTCTCCATACCCGTGCAGGCCGACTTCCTCGGCCGGCTCTCCGACGCGGGACAGCTGCGGCACGTGCAGTACGGCATCCCGTTCGCCGCGTCCACCAGGGTGCTCTTCTACAACAGGACCCTCTTCGACCGGGCGCACCTGACCCCGCCGGCGACCTGGTCCGAGCTGGCCGCCGACGCCCAGGCGCTGAAGGCCCGGGGCGTGAAGTACCCCTACGCGCTGCCGCTCGGTCCGGAGGAGGCGCAGGCCGAGACCATGCAGTGGCTGCTCAGCGGCGGCAACGGCTACACCGACGACATCGGCACCTACACCATCGACTCCCCGCAGAACGTGGAGACGTTCACCTGGCTGCGCGACAAGCTGGTCGGCAAGGGCCTGACCGGCCCGGTCGCCCCCGGCAGGCTCAACCGCGCCGACGCCTTCGACGCCTTCGCGGCCGGCGACGTGGGCATGCTCAACGGCCACCCCACGCTGATGCAGCAGGCCGCCAGGAAGGGCGTGAAGTTCGGCATGGTGCCGATGCCGGGCAAGAACGGCCGGGCCAAGGCGACCATGGGCGTCGCCGACTGGATGACGGCCTTCAAGAAGAACGGCCACCGCGACCAGATCGGCGACTTCCTCGACTTCGTCTACAGCGAGAAGAACGTCGTCCGCTTCTCCCGCGAGTACGACCTGCTGCCCGTCACCGGTTCCGCGTCCGAGACGATGGCCGCGGCGGACGAGGACAAGGCGCTGCGGCCGTTCCTCGAGGAGCTGCCGCTCGCCCGGCTCTACCCGGTCGGCAAGACGTCCTGGGCCCAGGTCAGCGCGGACGTGAAGAAGCGGATCGGCCAGGCGGTCGCCCCCGGCGGCAGCCCCGCCGCGGTCCTCGGCCGGCTCCAGACCACGGCCGCCGAGGCGGAGAGCGCGCGGAGCGCGCGGAGCGCGGAGTAGCCACCACACCGTGGCCCCTGCCGTTGTCGGTGGCGGGGGCTACGGTGCGGGTATGGAAGCGGACGACGGCAGGACCGGCGAGGACGCGGGCGCCGGGCGCCCGGGCGGCGAGGGGCAGCGGGGCCTCGGCCGCCGGGAGCGGGACATCCTCGCCCTGGAGCGCCGCGGCTTCACCGGCCCCGGCGCCAAGGAGCGCGCGATACGCGAGGAGCTCGGCCTGTCCCCGGTCCGCTACTACCAGCTGCTCAACGCCCTCCTCGACGACACCCGAGCCCTGGCCCACGACCCGGTGACGGTCAACCGCCTCCGCCGCATACGGGACTCCCGCCGCGCCGAACGCTGAGCGCGGCCGTCCCGGCGGGGCCGTTCCGGTGAGGGCCGTTCCGGCGGGGGCTGTTGTGGCGGGGGTTGGCCGTTCCGCCGGGTTGGCCGTCGCGGAGGGGGCCGGCCGTTCCGGCCGGGGCAGGCCCTTCCAGCCGGGGGCCGGTGTGGCGGGCGGCGGCGGGTGGTGCTGTCCGTGGCGGGCGGGCGTCCGCTGGGGCCGGTGGGGCCGGTGGGGGCCGCCGGAGGGTGGAACGGGGTGCGGGAAGGGCGCGGGTGCAGGAGTGCGGAGGTCCCGGCGTGGATAGGTTCGCCGTATGGGCAGCCACCACACGGACACGACCGATCCCGGCGACTCCCTGCCGGTCCCCGTCACCCAGGCCGGACGGGACGGGCTCGCCGCGATCCTCGCGCGGCCGGAGCGGGCGGTGATCGCACTCGACTTCGACGGGACCCTCGCGCCGATCGTCCCCGACCCGGACCAGGCCCGGGCGCACCCCGGGGCGGTGCCCGTGCTCTCCGAGCTCGCGCCCAAGGTGGCGTCCGTGGCCGTGGTCACCGGGCGACCGGCCGGGGTGGCCGTACGGTACGGCGGCTTCGCGGGCGTACCCGGTCTGGAACACCTCGTCGTCCTCGGCCACTACGGCGCCGAGCGCTGGGACGCGGCCACCGGAACCGTCACCGCCCCGGCCCCGCACCCGGGCGTGGCCGCCGCCCGCGCCGAACTGCCGGGCCTCCTGGACCGGGTCGGCGCCTGGCAGGGCACCTGGATCGAGGAGAAGGGCCGTTCCGTCGCCGTCCACACCCGGCGCGCGGAGGACCCCCAGGCCGCCTTCGAGCTGCTGCGCGAGCCCCTGTCCGACCTGGCCGCCCGCCACGGGCTGATCGTGGAGCCGGGCCGCATGGTCCTGGAGCTGCGCCCGCCGGGCATGGACAAGGGCGTGGCCCTCTCGGAGTACGTCCGCGACGTGGGCGCCACCTCCGTGCTCTACGCCGGTGACGACCTGGGCGACCTCCCCGCCTTCACCGCGGTCGACAAACTCCGCTCGGACGGCGTACCGGGCGTACTGGTCTGCAGCGGCAGCGCGGAGGTGACGGAGCTCTCCGAGCGGGCGGACCTGGTGGTGGACGGCCCGGCGGGAGTGGTGGACCTGCTGCGCACCCTGGCCCGGCACATCCGGACGGACGCCGCGCCGTAACCCGGCCCCGGCCGCCGCCCGGCAAGCATGGGCTGCCGGTCACCCGGTCACCCGGCCGCCTGGCCTGCCGGCCGCCCGGCTGCGTCGACTGGTCGGCCCGGCCCGGTCTGTCGCCCCGCCGCGTGCGCTGTCCGGCCCGGTCGGTGTCCCGGCCCGCCGGCCGACCTGCACCCGCCGATCGCCCGTCCCGGCCCCGTGAGCCCCCGGTCCCGCGAGCGCCCCCGGTCACCGGGGCCGCGTCGGTCGCACGTCGGTCGGCCGGCGGCGTCGGCCGCCTGGCCCCGTCCGTTCCCCGCCCCGCCGGTCGCCCCGGTAGCCCGGCCCGTCGGCCGCCGGGCTGGGGCGACGGGTCGGCCGGGTCTGTTGCCTGGCCGCGTGCGCTGTCCGGCCCGGTCGGTGTCCCGGCCCGCCGGCCGACCTGCACCCGCCGATCGCCCGTCCCGGCCCCGTGAGCCCCCGGTCCCGCGAGCGCCCCCGGTCACCGGGGCCGCGTCGGTCGCACGTCGGTCGGCCGGCGGCGTCGGCCGCCTGGCCCCGTCCGTTCCCCGCTCCGCCGATCGCTCGGCGGCGTCGTTGGCCTGGCGCGTCGGCCGCCGGGCTGGGGCGGTGGGTCGGCCGGGTCTGTCGCCCCGCCGCGTGCGGTGCCCGGCCCGGTCGGGCGCTGCGGTGGCTGGGCCTCGTCGGCCGTGTCGGCTCGCCCGGCCCGGTCGGTGTCCCGGCCCGGCGGTCGACCTGCCCCGCCGATCGCCCGGTCCGGTGGTCGGCAGGTGGCGCCGGGCGGGGCGGCCCGTTGACGCGGCCGGGCGGCCGAAGGGCGTCAGTGCTCCGGTTTGCCCAGTTCCTCCAGCTGGTCGAGGAACCATCGGGCGGGCGGCAGTGCGGTGGCCGCGTCGGCCAGGCGTTTGGAGCGTTCCGCCCGTTCGGGTCCCGGCATGCTCAGGGCCTCGTGCAGCGCGGCCGCCGTCGCCACCACGTCGTACGGGTTCACCACCACCGCGTCGTCGCCCAGCTCCGCGTACGCGCCCGCCTCCCGGGACAGCACCAGCGCGCACCCCGAGTCGGAGACGACCGGCACCTCCTTGGCGACGAGGTTCATCCCGTCCCGCACCGGATTGACCAGCGCCACGTCCGCGATCCGGTACGCCGCCAGCGACCGCGCGAAGTCGTCCTTGACGTGCAGCACGACCGGCGTCCACCCGGGCGTCCCGTACCGCTCGTTGATCTCCTCCGCCAGCCGCCGCACCTCGGCCGTGTACTCCCGGTACACCGCGAGGTCCTGCCGCGAGGGGTAGGCGAAGGCCACGTGCACCACCCGTTCGCGCCACTGCGGCCACTCCTCGAGCAGATGCCGGTAGGCGAGCAGCCCGCGCACGATGTTCTTGGACAGCTCCGTCCGGTCCACCCGCACGATCGTCCTGCGCGGCCCGCCCTCCGGCCCGGCGCCGATCTCCTCGCGCAGCGCCGCCATCCGCTCGAACACGTCGGCGCGGTGCGAGCGCTCCCGCAGGAATTCGGCGTCCGCGCCGAGCCCGTGCACCCCGATCCGGGTGCCCCCGAGCCCGCCCACGAGCGCCTCGCAGCACCCGGCGAAGGCGTCCGCCCACCGCTGGGTGAGGAAGCCGAGCCGGTCGGCGCCCAGCATGCCGCGCAGCACCTGCTCGGCGACGTCGTCCGGCAGCAGCCGGAAGTAGTCCGCCGGCGCCCACGGCGTGTGCGAGAAGTGCCCGATGCGCACATCCGGCCGGAAGTCGCGCAGCATCCCCGGCACCAGCGTCAGGTGGTAGTCCTGGACCAGTACCGCCGCGCCCTCGGCGGCCTCCTCCGCCAGCGCCTCGGCGAAGGCCCGGTTGTAGGCCTCGTACGAGGCCCACTGGCGGCGGAACTCCGCGTCGAAGACGGGCTCCAGCGGGGTCTGGTACAGCATGTGGTGGACGAACCACAGCACCGAGTTGGCGATGCCGTTGTAGGCGTCGGAGAAGACGCCCGCGTCGATGTCCAGCATCCGTACCTGCTGTCCGCCGGTCGCCTCGGCGGGCAGCCGCCGTCCGCCCTCGAAGCGGCGCGCCGCCTCGCGGTCGGCGTCGCTCAGCGCGGCGCACACCCACACCGCGCCCGCGTCCGGACCGATCGCGGACAGCCCGGAGACCAGCCCTCCGCCTCCGCGCCTGGAGTGGAGCGAGCCGTCCTCGCCCAGCTCGTACGAAACCGGGCCGCGATTGGACGCGACCAGCACCTCGGCACCGTGCGTTGAAGCCATGGTCCTCAACCTAGCCCGGCCCGTAAACGCTCAAACGTACGGTTCCGCTTCGTAGTGGGCCGTATACGACCAGGCCGGTCCTTCTGGCCATCGGGCAGGCCGTCGCGCAGGCCGTCGCGCGGCCCGGCCCGACGCCCGGGACCGGCTCCCGTGCACGGGGGCCCGACCCGGGCGTACGGGGCCGGGCCGCGCGGCGGCCGCACGGTGCGGCGCGCGCCCGCGGCAGTCCGTCACGCCACCTTCCGGGCGGCGTACTCGGCGATCTCCGCCATCGGCGGGCGCTCCTCGGTGTCCACCGAGTAGGTGCGCGGCTCGAAGCCGTCCTCGCCGCGCTCGAACTGGGTGAGGGAGGGCCGGACCAGATGGCCCCGGGCCAGCCGCAGCTGGGCGGTGCGGTAGATCGCGGCGGCCATCCGGCCCAGCGCCTGCCCGTCCTGGTGCCGGTGCCTGCGCACGCCCACGTCGACCTGCGCGAGGGCGTCCAGGCCGACCAGGTGCAGGGCGTCCACCAGCATGCCCAGCTCCACGCCGTAGCCGACCGGGAACGGCAGCTGTTCCAGCAGCGAGCGGCGGGCCGCGTACTCGCCGCCGAGCGGCTGCACGAAGCCGGCCAGCTGCGGCCAGTGCATGTTCAGCAGCGGGCGCGCCATCAGCTCGGTGACCCGGCCGCCCTGCCCGGCGGCGCCGCCCAGCGGCCGGTCGTACATGGCCTTGACCAGATGCACGTCCGGCTCGGTGAGCAGCGGGCCGACGATGCCGGTGACGAAGTCGGAGGAGAACTCCCGCAGGTCGGCGTCGACGAAGCAGACGACGTCCCCGCGGGTCACCAGCAGGGAGCGCCACAGCACCTCGCCCTTGCCGCGCACCGTGGGGATGCGCGGGAGGATCGCGTCGCGGTGCACGACCCGGGCGCCCGCGGCGGCGGCCACCTGGGAGGTGCGGTCGGTGGAGCCGGAGTCGACCACGACGATCTCGTCGACCAGCGGCACCTGCTCCACCAGGTCGCGGCGGATCACGGCGACGATGTCGCCGACCGTGTCCTGCTCGTTGAGGGCGGGCAGCACCACGGAGACCGACTGACCGGTGCGCTGCTTTGCGGCCAGGACGCGGTGCAGCGGACGATCGGTCACGGACCAGGAGCGGGTGGCCAGCCAGCGCTCGACTTCTTCCAGCACGGTCAGCGGCTCCTCACTGTTGTCTCGCGGTTCGGACGACTATCTCAACTGTCCTGGCCTTCGGTTACAGTCTTGAACAACGCGGATGACCATCGCATGTCGGGGGTCGTCCCCGCGTCACACAACCGCATACAGCTCATCCAGAGGGGCAGAGGGACACGGCCCGATGAAGCCCCGGCAACCCTCCAGCCGGTTCTCGTGGACCGCCGTCGGCCGTCAGGCCGGTGCCGGCCCTCACCGCGGGGCTCCCGGCTAGGGAAGGTGCCAAATCCGTCTCACGGCGAAGCGCGCCGTGAGGAAGATGAGGAGAAAGGGCCTCGCCTCCATGGCTGTGCAGACCGTTGCAAGCAGCACCGACTCCACCGTAGACCTCGGCCCCGCCGCCGCGCTCAGCTGTCGCGAGTGCGGCCACCGGGTGCCCCTCGGGCCGGTCTTCGCGTGCGAGGAGTGTTTCGGCCCGCTGGAGATCGCCTACGACTTCTCCGGCTACGACGCCGAGGAGCTGCGCAAGCGCATCGAGGCGGGCCCCGCGAACATCTGGCGCTACGCGCCGCTGCTGCCCGTCCCCGCCGACGTGGCCGGCAAGCCCAACCTCAACCCCGGCTGGACCGCGCTCGTCCGGGCCGACAACCTCGCCCGCGAACTCGGCGTCGGCGCGGGCAAGCTGTTCGTCAAGGACGACTCCGGCAACCCGACGCACTCCTTCAAGGACCGTGTGGTCGCCCAGGCGCTGGAGGCGGCGCGCGCGTTCGGCTTCACCACCCTGTCCTGCTCCTCCACCGGCAACCTGGCCGGCGCCGTGGGCGCCGCCGCCGCCCGCGCCGGCTTCCGCTCCTGTGTGTTCATCCCGCACGACCTGGAGCAGGGCAAGGTCGTCATGGCCGCGATCTATGGTGGCGAGCTCGTCGGCATCGAGGGCAACTACGACGACGTGAACCGTTTCTGCTCCGAGCTGATCGGCGACCCGGCCGGCGAGGGCTGGGGTTTCGTCAACGTCAACCTGCGGCCGTACTACGCCGAGGGCTCCAAGACGCTGGCGTACGAGGTCTGCGAGCAGCTCGGCTGGCGGCTGCCGGACCAGATCGTCGTCCCGATCGCCTCCGGCTCGCAGCTGACCAAGGTCGACAAGGGCCTGCAGGAGCTGATCCGGCTGGGACTGGTCGAGGACCGGCCGTACAAGATCTTCGGCGCCCAGGCCAAGGGCTGCTCGCCGGTGTCCACCGCCTTCAAGGCCGGGCACGACGTGGTCCGCCCGCAGAAGCCCGACACCATCGCCAAGTCCCTCGCCATCGGCAACCCGGCCGACGGCCCCTACGTCCTGGACATCGCCCGCCGCACCGGCGGGGCGGTGGAGGACGTGACGGACGAGCAGGTCGTCGACGCGATCAAGCTGCTGGCGCGCACCGAGGGCATCTTCGCGGAGACGGCGGGCGGTGTGACGGTCGGCGTGACCAAGAAGCTGATCGAGGACGGGCTGCTCGACCCGGAGAAGACCACCGTCGTCCTGAACACCGGCGACGGCCTGAAGACGCTGGACGCGGTGGCCGGCACCGGCCTGACCGCCACGATCCGCCCCACCCTGGACTCCTTCCGAGAGGCTGGCCTCGCATGAGCGTGACCGTTCGCATCCCGACCATCCTGCGCACCTACACGGGCGGCCTGGCCGAGGTGAGCGCCGAGGGCGCGACCCTCGCCGAGGTGATCTCCGACCTGGAGAAGAACCACACCGGCATCGCCGCGCGCGTCCTGGACGACCAGGGCCGGCTGCGCCGCTTCGTCAACGTCTACGTCAACGACGACGACGTGCGCTTCGAGCAGGGACTGGAGACGGCCACCCCGGACGGCGCGGGCGTGTCCATCATTCCGGCGGTCGCCGGCGGCTGATCATTACCGACGGTAATGCCCGTCACCCGGAGTTCACACGCATGGCCCCCTCCGTGAGAGAAGCGGAGGGGGCCATTCTGTGTGATTGAGCGCGGTAGAGTTGGGGAACACGCTCGCGATCTCCGGATCGTGGGCCATGAATTCCTGCCGCGGGCCCGATGAGAAGTAGCCAAAGTGCGTGGCCTTTCCGCGGCATTTATCTGGTTTTGTGGGGCCCGACTTGCCCCGAATTCGGGTGAATTATCGCCATATTCCGGACCGGCGTCGTCCAGATTTCTCGTCCGATTGACCTGTTGCAGACGGCAGTTGGACAGATACATTCAGCCGCGGTCGACGCGTTCCGGCGCACGCCCCCGTCCACGGGGGGTGAGGTCTGACCCGGGTCCGCGAAGTGTGGATCTGTGCAAGGGCCAGTAATAGGGGAGTTAGGCATGGCTCAGGGCACCGTCAAGTGGTTCAACGCGGAGAAGGGGTACGGCTTCATCGCGGTCGACGGTGGTGCGGACGTCTTCGTCCACTACAGCGCGATCCAGATGGACGGCTACCGCACGCTGGAAGAGGGCCAGCGGGTCGAGTTCGAGATCTCGCAGGGCCAGAAGGGCCCGCAGGCCGACATGGTCCGCGTCACGGCCTGAACCGCGCGACCACCGCAAGCGATCTTCTTCGTCCGAGGGGCCCGCACTCCGGCAGGGGTGCGGGCCCCTCGGCGTGCGCGGGCGTGCGCGTGTTCGCGGGCGGCTGAGCATCGCGGCGTACCCCTGGGGGCGCTTGCACTCTCAGGGGTCGAGTGCTAATCATTGGCGTTAGCACTCTGAAGGTGAGAGTGACAGCGAAGGACCGGGTCGGTGAGGCCCGCTGGCCGGGTGGGGCAAGGAACCACGAGGCCGGCGAGCCGTCCGTCGCGGGCGCGGGCGCGGTCCGAAGGAATCACCCCCAGTCCTGGAGGGACCACTTCACATGGCCAAGATCATCGCGTTCGACGAGGAGGCGCGGCGCGGCCTCGAGCGCGGCATGAACCAGCTCGCGGACGCCGTCAAGGTGACCCTCGGCCCCAAGGGCCGCAACGTCGTCCTCGAGAAGAAGTGGGGCGCCCCCACGATCACCAACGACGGTGTCTCCATCGCCAAGGAGATCGAGCTCGAGGACCCGTACGAGAAGATCGGCGCCGAGCTGGTCAAGGAAGTCGCCAAGAAGACGGACGACGTCGCCGGTGACGGTACGACCACCGCGACCGTCCTCGCCCAGGCGCTGGTCCGCGAGGGCCTGCGCAACGTGGCCGCCGGTGCCAACCCGATGGCTCTGAAGCGCGGTATCGAGAAGGCCGTCGAGGCCGTCTCCGCCGCCCTGCTCGACCAGGCCAAGGAGGTCGAGACCAAGGAGCAGATCGCCTCCACCGCCTCCATCTCCGCCGCCGACACCCAGATCGGCGAGCTCATCGCCGAGGCGATGGACAAGGTCGGCAAGGAAGGCGTCATCACCGTCGAGGAGTCGCAGACCTTCGGCCTGGAGCTCGAGCTCACCGAGGGCATGCGCTTCGACAAGGGCTACATCTCCGCCTACTTCGCGACCGACATGGAGCGCATGGAGGCGGTGCTCGAGGACCCGTACATCCTCATCGCCAACTCCAAGATCTCCTCGGTCAAGGACCTGCTCCCGCTGCTGGAGAAGGTCATGCAGTCGGGCAAGCCGCTGCTGATCATCGCCGAGGACGTCGAGGGCGAGGCCCTGTCGACCCTGGTCGTCAACAAGATCCGCGGCACCTTCAAGTCCGTCGCGGTCAAGGCCCCCGGCTTCGGCGACCGCCGCAAGGCGATGCTGAACGACATCGCCATCCTCACGGGCGGCGAGGTCATCTCCGAGGAGGTCGGCCTCAAGCTGGAGAACACGACCCTGGACCTCCTGGGCCGTGCCCGCAAGGTCGTCATCACCAAGGACGAGACCACCATCGTCGACGGCGCCGGCTCCACCGAGCAGGTGCAGGGCCGCGTGAACCAGATCCGCGCCGAGATCGAGAACAGCGACTCCGACTACGACCGCGAGAAGCTGCAGGAGCGCCTGGCGAAGCTCGCCGGCGGTGTCGCGGTCATCAAGGCCGGCGCCGCCACCGAGGTGGAGCTCAAGGAGCGCAAGCACCGCATCGAGGACGCCGTGCGCAACGCCAAGGCGGCCGTCGAGGAGGGCATCGTCGCCGGTGGTGGCGTGGCCCTGCTCCAGGCCTCCCAGGTGTTCGAGAAGCTGGAGCTCGAGGGTGACGAGGCGACCGGCGCCCAGGCCGTGAAGCTCGCGCTCGAGGCCCCGCTGAAGCAGATCGCCGTCAACGCCGGCCTCGAGGGCGGCGTCGTGGTGGAGAAGGTCCGCAACCTCACCCCGGGCCACGGTCTGAACGCCGCGACCGGCGAGTACGTCGACCTGGTCGCCGAGGGCATCATCGACCCGGCGAAGGTGACCCGTTCCGCGCTGCAGAACGCCGCCTCCATCGCCGCGCTGTTCCTCACCACCGAGGCCGTCATCGCCGACAAGCCGGAGAAGGCCGCGGCCCCGGCCGGCGGCGGCATGCCGGGCGGTGACATGGACTTCTGATCCTCCGGGGGGGCTTCCCCCTCAGGATCGGACCCGTCCGTCGCACACCGAGGGCGGCACTCCCTGTTCACACAGGGGGTGCCGCCCTCGGCCGTTCCGGGGCGCCCGCGACCGGCGTGTGCCGGGACCCGTGTGCTGCGACCGGCGTGTTGGGACCGGTGTGCGGGGACCGGCGTGGCGCACCGCACAGCCGGGGGCTGTGGGCAGTTCATGCGCGTGCACATACCATGTGGTATCCCACCGTCCCGTGTCCGCGAGGAGACCCCCCACCGTGACCGTCACCGCCTCCGCGTCCGCCTCCCGTGCGGCGCGCGTCCTGTCCCGCCCCGTCACGCTGAACGGCCTGACCGTGCCCAACCGGATCGTGATGGCGCCGATGACGCGCATGTTCTCGCCGGGCGGCGTCCCGGGCGAGGACGTGCTGTCGTACTACGCCCGCCGGGCCGCCGCCGGCGTCGGGCTGATCGTCACCGAGGGCACCTACGTGGGGCACGACTCGGCCGGTGAGAGCAGCCGGGTGCCGCGGTTCCACGGCGAGGAGCAGCTCGCCGGCTGGGCACGGGTGGCCGCGGCCGTGCACGCGGCGGGCGGCACGATCGTGCCCCAGCTCTGGCACATCGGGATGGTCCGCAGGCCGGGCCGGCCGCCGTTCGCGGACGCGGAACCGGTCGGCCCCTCCGGGCTGCGCATCGGCGAGAGCGAGCCGACCGGCAGGGCGATGACGCGGCGGGACGTGGACGACGTCGTCGCCGCCTTCGCCGAGGCGGCCGCGGCGGCCGAGCGCATCGGCTTCGACGGTGTCGAACTGCACGGCGCCCACGGCTACTTGATCGACCAGTTCCTGTGGGCGGGCACCAACCGCCGTACCGACGCCTACGGCGGCGACCCGGTGGCCCGTACGAGGTTCGCGGCGGAGATCGTGGCCGCGGTACGGGAGGCCGTGTCGCCGGAGTTCCCCGTCATCTTCCGCTACTCGCAGTGGAAGCAGGAGGCCTACGACGCCCGGCTCGCCGAGAGCCCGCAGGAACTGGAGGCGATCCTCACCCCGCTCGCGGCGGCCGGTGTCGACGTCTTCCACGCCTCCACCCGCCGTTACTGGCTCCCCGAGTTCGACGGCTCGGACCTCAACCTCGCGGGCTGGACGAAGAAACTGACGGGCAAGCAGGTCATCACCGTCGGCTCGGTGGGCCTGGACGGGGGCGACTTCATCAAGGCGTTCCAGGGGGAGGGCGCCGCGCTCGGCAGCCTGGACAACCTGCTGGACCGCATGGAGCGCGACGAGTTCGACATGGTGGCCGTCGGCCGCGCGCTGCTCCAGGACCCCGAGTGGGCGGCGAAGGTGCTCGGCGACCGCTTCGACGAGCTGAAGCCGTACGACGCCGCGTCGCTGGGGTCGCTGAGCTGACCGCCGCCCGCGGGCAGGCCCGGCGAGGCGGCGGCGGGCCGCCCTACGGCTGCCCCATCGGCTCGATGTCCACCCGCACGGGCGTGCCCCACAGCCGTACGACCTCGTAGTCGGTGAACTCGTGCACGAGCCGGTAGGCCATCGCCGCGCGGGGCGCACGCCGCTGCGCGTTGATGAACAGCTCGGCCTCGCGCCGGTCCCGGCGCGGGGTCCCGCACAGCTGCCACTCGCGGCCGTTCCACAGCTCCGGCAGCCAGCGCTGCTGGGGCTGCGGACGGTCCTCGCGGACGCCGTAGCGGGAGGGCGCGCCCTCGCCGGACGCGGGCGTAGGGGAGGGGCGGGGGCCGCCGTCGTACCGCGCGCGGCGGGCGGCGCGGCGCCGGGTCTCGCACAGCAGGCACAGATCGGGCGCGTCCTCGTCGACCGGCCCGCCCGGATGCTCGGCGCACCGGGTGGCGGGCCGCTCCTGGGAGACGCTGTCCTCCAGCAGGTCCAGGGCCCGCTTCAGATCCGCCTTGACCTCGTGCAGCCGGGCGTCCGGGGTGTCGGTGGTCAGCTCCTCGCCGTGCTCCCCGATCACCCGCAGGGCCCGCCCGAGAGCGGTGAGCTGTGCGTGGTTCATACCGCCCAGCCTCGCACACCCCACCGACACCACCACGGCGCCCGCGGCCCCGGCCGGGACCGGCCTGCGGCCGGGGCGGGGCCCGGGCCGGTCAGCCCATGCTCTTCGCGCCGTCCAGGGACTCGCGGATGATGTCGGCGTGGCCGGCGTGCTGGGCGGTCTCGGCGACGATGTGCAGCAGCACCCGGCGGGCCGACCAGCGTGCCCCGGGCTCGAACCACGGTGCCTTGGGCAGCGGGTGGTCGGCGTCCAGGTCGGGCAGCGACACGACCAGTTCGTCGGTGCGGCGGGCCACCTCGGCGTAGGCGTCCAGCACCCCCGCCAGGGTGTCGCCCGGCAGCATCCGGAACTCGTCGGCCCGCCGGGCGAAGTCCTCCTCGGTCATGGCGTCGAAGTCGCCCATCGCCGAAGGGCCCTCCACGATGAAGCGCGCCCAGTTCCGCTCGACCGAGGTGACGTGCTTGATCAGGCCGCCCAGACACAGCTCGCTCGCGGTCGTGCGCAGCCCGGCCTGTTCGTCGGTCAGGTCGCGGGTGGTGAAGGTGAGGAAGTGGCGCTGCTTGGCCAGCGCCTGCAGCAGGTCCGCGCGCTCGCCGGTGACGGCCTGCTGCCCGGCGCCGGCGGTGGTCTCGTGCACGGTCTCGTTCATGGTCTGGCCCTTCGCCGTCCGTTCCATCGGTCGGGACCACGCTAGGAGCCAATGAGGTCGGATCCTGTCCTATTCGCCGCCGTCGCGCGGGAATTCCTCCGCCCGGGATCCACCGCGGGGGACCCCGCCCCGCCGGGAGCGGTCCGTCTCCAGCGCACCGCGCAGATGGCCCTTCGACTCCTCCAGGAGCCGGGCCGCCGTCGGGGCGTCGACGTCCGCGAGGAGGGTGAGGATCGCGTTCTTGACCTCGCCGTCCGTGGCGGCCAGGGCCTTCTCGATCTCCGCGTCCGGCGCGCCGGTGGCGAGGGCGACGATCCGCCGGGAGCGGGCGCGCAGCTTGTCGTTGGAGGCGCGCACGTCGACCATCAGGTTCCCGTAGGTCTTGCCCAGGCGGATCATCGTGATCGTCGAGATCATGTTCAGCACCAGTTTCTGCGCGGTGCCGGCCTTCAGCCGGGTGGAGCCGGTCAGCAGCTCCGGGCCGACGACGACCTCGATGCCGTGCTCGGCGGCCGCCGCCAGCGGACTGCCCGTGTTGCAGGCGAGGCCGACGGTGAGCGCACCGAGCCGGCGGGCGTGCTCGACGGCGCCGATGGCGTAGGGGGTGCGGCCGGAGGCCGAGATGCCGACCACCGTGTCGTCCGGCGTCAGCCGCAGCGCGTCCAGCGCCTCGACGGCCAGCTCGCGCGAGTCCTCCGCGCCCTCGACCGAGGTCACCATGGCCTCGGGGCCGCCCGCGATCAGTCCGACGACCTGCTGCGGCTCGGTGTTGAAGGTGGGCGGGCACTCGGAGGCGTCCAGGACACCGAGCCGCCCCGCCGTGCCCGCGCCGGCGTACAGCAGCCGGCCGCCGCGCGCCATCCGCTCGGCCGTCGCGTCGATCGCGGCGGCGATCTGCGGCAGCCGCTCGGCCACGGCGGCGGGCACGGTGGTGTCCTCGGCGTTCATCAGCCGCGCGATCTCGACCGTGGGCAGCCGGTCGATCTCGGACAGCTCGGGCCGGAACGCCTCGGTCGTCAGGGACTCCAGCTCGGCGCGCAGCTCACGGTAGGGGGAGGTGGAGGTCATCAGGGGGCGGCTCTCTTCGTGCGGTGCGGTACGGCGATGCGTGTACGGCGGTGCGGTACGGCGGATCGGTGGCCGGGCCGCGGCGGCCGGGCCGGTGGTGAGGACGGGGGCGCCTAGTGCCGCGTTCCCCCGCCGCCGCGCGGGCTGTGCCGGTGGGCCAGCGCCTCGTACGACGCCGCGAGCGCCGGTGCCGCCGTCTCGTAGGTCCGCTGGGCCACCCCGACGAACAGGCAGTCCACCACCAGCAGTTGACTGGTGCGCGAGGACATCGCCGCCGGGCGCAGCTCGCTCTCGCGGGCCGTGGAGGTGGTCAGGACGTGGTCGGCGTACTGCGTGACGGGCGCGTCGGGACGGCCGGTGATCGCGACGGTGGTGGCGCCGCGCTCGAAGGCCACCCGCAGCGGCTCGATCACGTCCCCGGTGGAACCGGAATGGGTGATGGCGATCGCCACGTCGCCCGGGCGCAGCTGCACCGCGTTGGTGACGGCGAGATGCGGGTCGCTGTGCCCGTGGGCTATCAGCCCTATGCGCAGCAGCTTCTGGGTGAGGTCCTGGGCGACCAGGCCCGAGGCCCCGATGCCGTAGACGTCCGTGCGGCGGGCGGCGGCCAGCGCGGAGACGGCCGCGCCGAGCTGCACGGTGTCGAGGCCGGCGGCGGTGTCGGCGAGGGTCTGCTGCTCGTCGTAGGCGAGTTTGGCGACGACGTCGGCGATGGGGTCGTCCACCGCGATGTCGGTCGTGATGGCGGGCGCCCGGCCCGACTGCTGCTGGGCGGCCAGGCCCGCCAGGGCGAGGCGCAGGTCGCGGTAGCCGGGGTAGCCGAGCAGGCGCGCGGTGCGCACCACGGTCGCCTCGCTGGTGCCGGTGAGTTCGGCGAGGCCGGTGACCGTGAGGGCCGCGCAGCCGGCCGGGTCGCCCGCCACCGCCTCCGCGACGCGTTGCATGGAGCGGGTCATCGAGGGCGCGAGCGTGCGAACCTTGGCGGCGAGGGCGGCGGGCGCGGGGGGCGCGAGGCCCGCGGGGGTGGACGAGCCTGCGAAAATTTCCTTCACGTCCTGGGTCACATTCTGAAAGATATTTTCCGTGCGGGTGTGCGGTCAAGACTGCGCACAATGGAGGCATGGATCCCATCAGCCCCCTGGAGCAGGCGCTGCACGCCGCGCGCGCCCTGGTGCTCGCCGATCTGATGGCGGGCGAGGTCGCCGACGCCGACGTGGTCTCGCTCGTGGAGGAGTCCGTCGCCCAGCGCCGCTGGTGGGTGGAGCAGTGGCCGGACGGCGCCCTGTTCGTGGCCGGACTGGTCGCGCAGGACGTCCAGGACGCGCTCCTGGAGCGGTACGGCCGCTGGCCGCTGTGCCCGGTCTGCGGCTACGGGGACCCGCACGCCCTGGACGTCGAGCCCGAACTCGGGCCCGATCCGCACTGGGTCTGCGCCAAGGCGGGCGTGAAGGTGGCCCCGGTGGGCGGGCTGGCCCGGGCGACGGGCGGGACGCCGGGGCAGCCGCCCTCGTGACGATCTACATCGACCCGCCGGACTGGCCCGGGCACGGCCGTATGTGGTCCCACCTCGTCAGCGACGTGTCCTACGACGAACTGCACCTGTTCGCCGCCTCCCTCGGCGTGCCCCCGCGCGCCTTCGAACGCGACCACTACGACCTGCCCTCCCACCGCTACGCCGACGCCGTGGCCGCCGGCGCGGTCGAGGTGGCCAGCCGCGAGGTGGTGCGCCTGCTGCACGCGGCCGGGCTGCGCGTGCGCAAGCACCGGGTGCGGGAAGCCCGGGAGGCCCCGGCGCCCCGGGAGGCCCGGGAGGGCAGGGAGGGCAGGGACGCCCGGGCGTCGCGGAAGGCCCGGGAGGCCGGGGAAGCCCGGGAGGCCCGGGCGGCCGAGGGCGGTCAGGAGGCCCGGGGCGGCAGCTCGTAGACGATCAGCCCCGCGGCGTGCCCCTCGCCGGCCTCCCGCTCGCCGCCGCCGTCCGGCTCCGTGCTGTTCCGCTCCCCGGCGTTCGGCTCCCCGCCGTTCGGCCCCCCGGCGTCACCCGACTGGACGAAGCCGGCGCGGGTGAGCACCCGGCGGGAGGGGCCGTTGTCCGGTTCGACCGTGGCGAACAGCCGTACGTCCTCGCGGGTCGCGGCCCACGCCGACAGGGCGCGCACCGCCTCGGTGGCGTAGCCGTGGCCGCGGGCCGGCTCGGTGAGGTCGTAGCCGATCTCGGCGCGGCCGTCCGCGCCGGGCGGGCCGTGGAAGCCGATGCCGCCGACCGCGCGCCCGTCCTCCCGCCGTACGAGCACGAACATGCCCCACTCGGGCCGGTGCGTCCCGTCCTGGTACGTCTTCACCACCATCCCCGCGGCCGCCCGCGTGCCCTCGTAGGGGCCGCCCTCGACCCACCGGAACCCGCCGTCGCCGCCCTGGGCGAGGTCGAGCGCCGAGGCGGGGGAGACGCCTTCCAGGACGAGGCGTTCGGCGGGGACCGCGGCAGGGTTGCTCCACCGCCACGAGGTGACCGGCTCACGCCCGGGCAGTTCGCCGCGGCCGGTGGCCCACAGCAGGGTGGGCCAGGCGGCGTCACCCGGCCGGACGTGCGGGAAGAGCCGGGTCAGCACGTCCTCGCACAGCCGCGCGGGCGGCTCGTACGCCAGCCCCAGGCCGGTCGCGATGTCGTGGGTGTGCAGCAGGACCTCGGCGACGCCCATCGCGGCGAAACCCTCGCGGTTCGCGCTGCGGAAGGGGTAGGGGTGGAAGGCGCGGACCTGTCGCGGGGTGGTGCGGACGGCCGCGGCGAGCAGGGCGCCGGTCGTCGTGATCACGTCGAGGGCGCCCGCGTTGTCGGTGCCGTCGTCCAGGGTGATCTCGAAGGGGACGTAGCCGTCCTGTGCGCGTCCGGTCAACTGCCCGGCGTAGGCGATGAGATCACCCGCGATGTGCTCCGCCGTCCGCCGGCAGCTCCACTCCAGCCGCCCGGCCCGCACCTGCTCCCAGTCGCGGTCCGTCGCCGTCCGCAGCAGCGCCACGGCGCCCGCGACGGCCTCCTCCACCTCTGCCCCGCCCCATGTGTCCATAGGGCGCAGGGTAGGCACGGCGGGCGGCTCACTGCGACAGCATTTCCAGTTCCCCGCCGATGTTGTACCGGGCCGTCGCCTCCCAGTGCTCCCGGCCGTAGGGGGTGCTGAAGAGGTGGGGCAGTGCGAGGAGTTGACGCAGTACCGCCGAGCGGCCCGTGCGGAAGGCGTCGCCGGGGACGAAGTGGTACTCCTCGCGGACGGCGGCCGTGTAGGCGGCGTACGCCGACGGCGGCGCGGCCAGGATCGCGAGGTCGGCGTCGCAGAGCACCTGGCCGTCGCGGTCGTCGCCGGCCGGGTCGTGGCCGGCGGTCAGACGCACCAGCCGGGCCACCTCGGCGGTCTTCTCGGGCGGCACCCCGGCCTCCGGCAGCGCGCGTTCGGCGAGCCGGGCGGAGCGTTCCTCGTTCTCGGACCGCTCGGGCCGGTACACCGCGTCGTGGAACCACGCGGCCAGCCGCACCACGTCCGGGTCGGCGGCGTATCCCTCCAGCAGATCGACCCGGTCGAGCACCGCGGTCAGGTGCGTGAGGGTGTGGTAGTGCCGCTGCGGCTCCCGCCAGCGCGCGAGGAGGTCGTCCGCGTAGGGCACCGGGTCGGGACCGCCCGCCGCTCCCCGGGCGGCCTCCAGGGCCCGGGTCCAGCGGGAGCGCAGCGCGTCGGAATCGACGTGATCGGCCATGCCGCCATTGTCCCCCTGGCCGGTGGCCGGTGGCCGGTGGCCGGTGGCCGTTGACCGGTGGCCGTTGACCGGTGGTCGTCGGCCGTCGGTGGCCGGGCGGCGCCGAGGCCCTCGGTCAGCCGGTGCCGAGGCCGTCGGTCAGCCGGAGCCGGTGTCGAGGCCGTCGATCAGCCGGTTGAGGAACCGGGTGAAGGTGGCCTCGGGGGTGACCGGCCGCCGGGGTGCCGCGAGCGCCTCGGCCAGTTCGGGGTGGCGGCCGTCGGCCGCGACGGCGGCCAGGTAGCGGGCCTCGGCCGCGCTCCGTTCGGGGGAGCGGGCGGCCGCGGCCTGGGCGATCTCGTGGCCCACGTGCCCGGCCACGAAGGCGGTGATCTGGGCGAACACCTCCAGCCGCGCCGCGCCGTCCAGCCCGCTGGGCCGCAGCGCGGCGAGGGCGCGCTCCAGGAAGGCCAGGGTGCGCGGACCGGGGGTGCGGTGGGTGGACAGGGCCGCGGGCAGCCACGGGTGGCGCAGCATGTGCGCGCGCTGGAGGTGGGCGATGGCCTTCAGGTCGGCCCGCCAGTCGCCGGTGGTCTCGCCGGTGGCCGGGAGTTCGCCGCTGACGTGGTCGACCATCAGCTCCAGCAGGGTCTCCTTGTCGGGGGCGTAGCTGTAGAGCGACATGACGCCGGCCCCGACCTCGGCGGCGACCCGCCGCATGGTGACCGCGTCGAGCCCCTCCGCGTCCGCCACGGCGACGGCCGCGGCCGTGATCGCCTCCCGGCTGAAGGAGGGCCGGCGGCCCCTGCGGGGCTCGGGGGGACGCAGCCAGAGCCGTTCCGGGTCGACGCCCGCGGCGCCGGCCCGTGCGTCACCGGGCACGGTCTCGCCCTCCCGTCCCACGGTCCGCCCTCCCTCCCTGGTTTCTCCCGGGTTTCCCCTCGTTGCCGTGGTGGCCCTTGCCGAGGACATCCAAGCACCCTCTATTCTCGTACAGCGTACGAAAAAGGAGGGGAACGATGCCATCACCCATGCCCCGCGCCGGAACCGGCACGGCCTGGACACCACCCGCCGGGAGACGGCCCGCCGGGGAACGGCCCGCCGGGAAACCGCCCCTGTCCGCACGCCTGATCAGGGCGACCTGGCGGGGCCTGCCGGCCAAGCGGCACGAGGCCGGCTGGACGCCCGGCCTGACGGTGCCCGCCGCCGACGGCAGCCCGCTGGTCACCGACCACTACTTCCCCCGCGCGGAGGGCGACTTCCCCACCCTCCTGGTCCGCTCGCCCTACGGCCGGGGACTGCCCTGGTCCGCCATGTACGGGCTGCTCTTCGCCGAGCAGGGCTTCCACGTGGTGCTGCAGAGCTGCCGCGGCACCGGCGGTTCGGGCGGCACGTTCGACCTGTGGCGCAACGAGGCCGCCGACGGCCTGGCCACGGTGTCCTGGCTGCGCGGCCGGCCCTGGTTCAACGGCGCGCTCGGCACCGTCGGCCCCAGCTACCTGGGCTACGTCCAGTGGGCCCTCGCCTGCGAACCGCCGCCCGAACTGCGGGCCATGGCCGTGCAGGTGGGCCTGCACGACCCCTGGGCCCTGTTCCACGCCGACGGCGTGCCGCGGCTGGAGAACCTCCTCGCCGTCGGTGCGGGCATGACCTACCAGCACCGGGGCGCGGCCCCCTTCCTGCGGGCGGCCCTGCGCCTGCGGCGCCGCCTGCGCGAGGTCACCATGGCGCGGCCGCTGCGCGGGGCGTACGCCCGCGCCCTCGGCGGTGAAGTGCCCTGGCTGGACGGTGTGATGGACCACCCGGACCCCGAAGACCCCTACTGGAGCGGCGCGGCGCTCGCGGCCCCGGAGCCGTCCGCGGCGCGGCCCGCCGTGCCCACGAGCCTGGTGACGGGATGGCACGACGTACTGGTGGACCAGGCCCTGGAACAGTACGACCGGCTGCACCGGGCCGGGTGCCGGGCCGCCCTGCTCGCCGGCCCCTGGACGCACACCTCGGCGCTGCGCCAGGGATGGCCCGAGGTGTTCGCCGAGAGCCTCGCATGGCTGCGCGCCCATCTGTGCGACGACGCCTCCGGCCTGCGCCCCACCGCGGTGCGCGTGCACATCGGCGGCGAGGGCGGCGGTCCGCGGGACCTCGCCCACTGGCCGCCGCCCACCGCCCCCGTCTCCTGGCACCCCACCCCGGGCGGACACCTCACCCGGCAGGCCGCCACCGACTCCGCACCCGTGGCGGCGTTCCGCTACGACCCCGCCGACCCCACCCCGTCCCTCGGCGGCCCGCTGCTCTCCCGCACCGCGGGCCCCCGGGACAACGCCGCCCTGGAGGCCCGGGACGACGTGCTGACCTTCACCGGGCCCCCGCTCACCGGGCCGATGGAGGTCCTGGGCCCCGTCTCCGCACGGCTGAGCGTGTCCACGGACACCGGACACGCCGACGTCTTCACCCGGCTGTGCGACGTGGACCCGCGGGGCCGGTCGGTGAACGTCTGCGACGGGCTGGGCGTGGTGCGGACGGCCGGGCAGGCGCCCGCGACGGTCACGGTGGCCATGAGCTCCGCCGCCCACCGCTTCGCCGCCGGCCACCGCGTGCGCTGGCAGATCAGTGGCGGCGCCCATCCGCGCTACGCCCGCAGCCCCGGGACCGGCCGGCCGCGCCTGGACGCCACCGACCATGTACCGGTGCGCATCACGCTCCACGCGGACTCGGAGCTGACCCTGCCGCACGCGGCGGACACCGAGCGCGGAACGCCCTAGCGTGGGGTCATGACTTCTGCTGAGGTGCACGAGGTACGGGACCCCGGGCTGCCCGGGCGGCTGCTCGTGACGGAGCGGGACGCGCTGATCCCGCTGCTGCGGTCACGGCCGGAGGCGGACTTCGCGCTGCCGACCGCCGCGTGTCCGGGGTGGACGGTGCGGGACGTGCTCGCGCACTGCTCCGCCGCGCTGACAAGGGTGGTGGAGAACCGTTTCGAGGCGGGTGTGTTCTCGCCCGAGTCCAACGAGCGGGACATCGCCGAGCGGGCCGGGTGGTCGCACGCCCGGGTGCTGGACGAGCTGGAACGCGGGATGACCGAGGCGGGACCGGTGATCGCCGAGTCCGGCGGGGCGCTCGACGCGATCGCCTTCGGCGAGTGGGTGCACGCCGGTGACGTGCGCGAGAGCCTCGGCGCGCCGGGCGCGTACGCCGGCGCCGGGCTGCCGTACGCGCTCATCCTGCTGGCGCGGGTGACCCGGGAGCGTGGGCGCCTGCCACTGCACGCCGACCTCGACGACGCGGACGAGCCGCTCAGGCTCGGCGACGTCAGCGGGGAGCGGACCCCGGCCCGCTACATCGGCGACGCGCCCACGCTCGTCCGGCTCTGCGCCGGCCGGCCGGTCCCGGCGGACGGAGCGGGCCCCGGCTACGAACTCGCGGGCGCGGACGCGGGGGAGCTGAACATCTTCGGCTGACACCGCGGTGATCCCCTGGGTGCTCTCGGCTCCGGGGTCCGTCCGGCGTACCCTGAGATTGGACTAGACCTGTCTAGACCTGTGTCCGCTCCAGGGGAAACCGAGGAAAGGGGTCCTATGAGCATGCGTGCAGTCCTGGAGGTGATCGCCCTCGACGTCGAGGACGCGGTCGCCGCCCAGGCCGGAGGCGCGGACCGCCTCGAGCTGGTCACCGACATGGCGGCCGACGGGCTCACCCCGCCGGCCCCGGCCGTCGTCGCGATCCGCGCCGCCGTCGACATCTCGCTGCGCGTGATGCTGCGCCTGGCGGACGGGTTCGCGGCGGGGGACGTCGACCGGCTGGTCCGGGTGGCGCGGGACCTGCGGGCCGCGGGCGCCGACGAGTTCGTGCTCGGGTTCCTGGACGCGGACGGGCGGGCCGACCTCGCGGCCGTGCGGCGGGTGGTGGACGCACTGGACGGCGCCCGGTGGACCTTCCACCGGGCCATCGACCGCGCCGCCGACCGGGACGCCCTGCGCAGGCAGCTGGACGGACTGCCCGGGCTGGACACCTACCTGACGGCGGGCGCGCCGGGCGGCGTGGACGACGGACTGCCCACGCTGCTGGAGGAGGCGGCGCGGGCCGGGCGGCCCGGCTACGCACAGCGGATCATGGTGGGCGGCGGCCTGCGCCTGGACCACGTCCCGCGGCTGCGGGACGCCGGCATCGACGCCTTCCACATCGGCGGCGCGGCCCGCCCCGGCGGCTGGGACGGCCCGGTCTCGGCGGAGGCGGTCGCCCAGTGGCGCACGGTCCTGGACAGCGAGCTACTGCCGGCGCCGGCGGTGTAGCCGACGGGGGAGGCCGGTGGGCTGAACCGGGGGTCCTGAGCCGGTGGGGCGGGCCGGTGGGCTGAGCCGGGGCCCGGGCCGGTGGTCCCGGCCGGCGGTGCTGAGCCTCGTGGTACGGCCGGTGGGCTGGGCCGGGGGTCCTGGGCCGGTGGGGCGGGCCGGTGGGCTGAGCCGGGGGTCTGAGCCCGTGGTGCGGGCCGGGGGGCTCGGCCGGCGGTCCCGGGCCCGTGGTACGGGCCGGTGGTGCGAGCCGGGGGGCCGGGACGGGGCCGGGCTCGGAGGGCGCCTGGCGGGCGCCTCCGCGCGGCGGGTTGCCCCACGCAGCGGTTCGCCCCGTGCGGCGCTGACGCCGCGCGAGCGGGTGCCGGGTGCCCGGTCCGCCGGACCCGGCGCCCCGGCAGCCCCGTCTCGCGGGCGCCGGCCCCCCGTCGCGAGTGCTGGCCCTGGCCCGCCGTCAGGACAGCTGCGGCGGCAGCGGGGCCGTGTGGGTGACGATCAGGCCCGACACGGCCCTGGTCAGGCAGACGTACAGGCGGCGCAGGCCGGTGCGTTCGTCGGGCTCCCCGTCGACCACGGCCCGCGGCTCGTCCAGCACCACGTAGTCGTACTCCAGGCCCTTGGCCAGCGAGGCCGGGACCAGGGTGAGGCGGGTTCGCGCGGTGGTCTCCTCACCGGGTGAGAGGTACGCCAGCCCGGCCGCCGTGAGCGCCTCGGCGAGGGCCGGTACGCGGGCGTCGGCCGCGATCAGGCCGGCCGAGCCCTCGTTCTCCAGCAACTCGCGGCACGCGGCGACCACTTCGGCGTCCCCGGCACAGCCGCGGATCTCGAAGAAACCGGGGTTCTCCCGGACCGAGGCGACCGGGGTGAGGCCCGGCGCGATGTGCGGGAGCAGACGGGAGGCGTAGGCGATGACGTCCGTCGGCACGCGGAAGCCCGCCGTCAACTCCTCGACCACGCCCTCCGGCTTGCCGAGGTGGGCCAGCGACTCCTCCCAGCCGCGGGTCGCCCAGGGCGTGGTGCCCTGGGCGAGGTCGCCGAGGACGGTCGCGGAGCCGGTGGTGCAGCGGCGGCCGACCGCCCGGTACTGCATGGGCGAGAGGTCCTGCGCCTCGTCGAGGACCACATGGCCGAGGGAGTGGGTGCGCTCGACGAGATCGGCGGCCTCGTCGATCAGCACGGCGTCGGCGGCGGACCACTTCGCCGACCGCACCGACCGCACGGGCTTCGCCCACAGGATCGTCTTCTGCTCCTGTCCGGTGAGGACGCCCTCCGCGTGCTCGGCGAGGAAGTCCGCGTCGGTGAGCAGCCGCAGCACGAGTTTCGCCGGGTCCACCGGCGGCCAGATCGCCTTGACGGCCGCCTTCACCGCCGCGTTGCGGGCGACGGCGTCCTGCACCCGGTCGTCGGGAGCCTCCCCGGCCCGCTCCATCTGCACCAGCACCGCGTGCGCGATCCGCTGCGGCAGGGCCTCCCGCGCGGCGCCGTAGCGGATGCCGCGCTCCAGCAACTCCCGCACGATCTCCTCGAGTTCGTACGCCGGTACGCGCCAGCGGCGGGAGCCGCGCACCACCACGACCGGCTCGGTGGGCAGGGTCACATGGGACCGCACCGCCCGCCTGAGCACCTCGGCCATCCGCGCGTCGCCCTTGACGAGGGCCGCGCCGGCGTCGTCGGTGCCGCGCACCTCCACGTGCGCCACCAGGTCGTCCACGGTGGCCTGTCGCACCGTGAGCTCGCCCAGGGCGGGCAGCACCTGCTCGATGTACCGCAGGAAGGAGCGGTTCGGGCCGATCACCAGGGTGCCGGTGCGGGCCAGGCGCTCGCGGTGGGCGTAGAGGAGATAGGCGACGCGGTGCAGGCCCACGGCGGTCTTCCCGGTGCCCGGGCCGCCCTGCACGCAGACCGTGCCGCCGAGGCCGGAGCGCACGATCTCGTCCTGCTCCGGCTGGATGGTCGCCACGATGTCGCGCATCGGGCCCACACGCGGACGCTCGATCTCCTGCTGCAGCAACCGGCTCGTGGTGGCCGCCTCCGCCGGGTCGGACAGGTGCTCGTCCTCGTACGCCGTGAGGTCGCCGCCGGTGTAGCCGAAGCGGCGGCGCAGCGCGACGTCCATCGGGTCCTTGCGGGACGCCCGGTAGAACGGCTGCGAGACCGGGGCGCGCCAGTCGATGACCATGGGGTCGCCGTCGGCGTCGTGCACGTGCCGCCGGCCGATGTAGAACTGCTCGCCCGCGGCCCCCTCCGCCCGGTCGGCGCCCGGCGCGTGCAGATAGTCCAGGCGGCCGAAGAACAACGGGGTACCGCTGAGGTCGGCCAGCGCCTTGACGCGCTCGTCGATCTGCCGGGCCAGGACCGCGGCGTTGACCCAGTTCGCGGTGACGTCCCTGATGTCGAGCGACTCCACGTCCTCGCGCATGGCCCGCAGGGCGGCGCGGGAGGCGGCCAGGTGGGCGCGCTCGCGGGCGAGGGGGCCGTCGGCGGGTCCGGGGCCGCCCGGGGGCGTGCCCGTGGGTCCGGTGGGTGCGGGACCGGCCGCGGAGGGGGCGGCGGGGTCCGCCGGCGCGGGTGCGGGTGCGGATGCGGCGGCGGGCGCGGGCGCGGGTTCGGTGGGCGTGGGTTCGGTGGGCGTGGGCGTGGGCGAGGACGACAAGGGAGTGCCTCCGGGGGCCTACGGGTCAGGCGGGGTCTGCCGAGGGGCCGCGCCAGGTGGCCGTGCCGTGCGACTGCGGGGCCGGCGGCTGTGCCAGGTGGCTGCGGGATCGTGCCGGCCGGTTTCCGTCCGGACGGCGGCACTCCGCGGGGGAGGCGGGCAAGAGCGGACATCCTAGGACGGCGGGCCGGGCGGAGGCCAACCGGTTTTCCCCTAGGGGACGCCGTCGGCACGGTGTAGGTCCGGTGTAGGGGAGAGGGTCCCTCCACAGGGGTACGCGGAGGGCAGGGAAGTTGGCTCCCAGGGCCGATGCCCGTCCCGTCCCCCCGGATCCACCATTGAGTCATGAGCGCAGCAACCATCCATCCGGCCCACACCCCGCGCCCGGCCGGCGCCACGGCCGTGCGGGGCACCCATCACCACCGTCTCGGCGACGCCCTGCGCGCCGTCAAGGTGTTCGTGAGCGCCGCGTTCGACGTGGTCATCCTCGGCGAGTACGGCGAGGAAGTGCACATACGCCGCAAGTGACCCACTAGGGTCGGCCCGTGACAGAACGGACGGTGGCCGGACGGTCACACCCAGCGGTTCCCCCGGCCCTCCTCGCCGTCTCCCTCGTCGCCCTCGCGGTCCTCCTCGCCCTGCTGCGCGTGACGATGCCCGACGCGCTGGTCTACCGGGCCGAGGGCGCGGCCGTCCTGCATGGCCGCGACCTGTACGGGTTCACGATCACGGAAGGACGGCTCCCGGCCACCTACCCGCCGTTCGCCGCCCTGCTGTTCGTGCCGGCGGCGTGGCTGCCCGTCCCCGTGCTCAAGGCCGTGTTCCTCGCGGGCAACGCGCTCCTGCTCGCCTGGCTCGTCCAGCTCTCCGCCCGGCTCGCGGGCCGCCGGCCGGCCGGACTGCCCCTGCTGTGCACGGGCACCGCGCTCGCGGTGTGGCTCGAACCCGTCTTCCAGACCTTCGTCTTCGGCCAGATCAACCTCACCATGGCCTGCCTGGTCCTGTGGGACCTCACCCGGCCGCCGGGCGCGCCCGGCAAGGGGGCCGCGATCGGTGTGGCGGCCGGCATCAAGCTCACGCCCGCGCTGTTCGCCGTGTACCTGCTGCTGCGCGGGCGCCGCGGCGAGGCGGCCACGGCGGCGGCCGCCTTCGCCGCGACCGTGGTGACCGGCGCGCTGGCCCTGCCCGCGGCCAGCGTCGCGTACTGGACCCGTCTCGTCTTCGAGACCGACCGAGTGGGGAAGCCGTGGATCGTCGCCAACCAGTCCCTGCGGGGCCTTCTCGCCCGGATGCTGGGCGACCCGGAGCCCGGCCCCGCCTGGATCGTCCCCGCTCTGGCGGTGGCCGTCGCCGGTCTGTGGCTGGCGCGCCGGGCCCCGCGGGAGCGGTGGGGCGTCCTGCTGACCGGGCTGACCGCCCTGCTGGTCTCGCCGATCAGCTGGTCCCACCACTGGGTGTGGTGCGTACCGCTGATCGCCGTCCTGCTCGCCGAGGGACACCGCGTCTGGGCGGCGGCCACGGCCCTCGTCTTCACCGCCCGCACCCTGTGGCTGGTGCCGCGCGAGGGCGAGACGGAGCTGCACCTGCCGTGGTGGCAGCAGCCGCTGGTGTCACCGTACGCACTGCTGGGGCTGGTCCTGCTGGCCGCGGCCGCGCTGGGCGGCATCGGGGGCCCAGGGCCTCAGACGTCCTCCGTCAGAAGCTCGTCGGCGTCCATGATCCGGTAGGCATAGCCCTGTTCGGCCAGGAAGCGCTGGCGGTGGGCGGCGAAGTCCTGGTCGATCGTGTCCCGGGCGACCACCGAGTAGAAGTGCGCCTGGTGGCCGTCCGCCTTCGGGCGCAGCACCCGGCCAAGACGCTGGGCCTCCTCCTGGCGGGAGCCGAAGGTGCCCGAGACCTGCACCGCCACGGTGGCCTCCGGCAGGTCGATGGAGAAGTTGGCGACCTTCGACACCACCAGCACGTTGATCTCCCCCTCGCGGAAGGCGTCGAAGAGCTTCTCGCGCTGGGCGTTGGACGTCTCGCCCTTGATCACGGGGGCGTTCAGATGCTCGCCCAGCTCGTCGAGCTGGTCGATGTACTGGCCGATGACGAGGATCTGCTGCCCGGCGAACCGGCGGACGATCGCCTCGGTGACCTTCCGCTTGGTCTCCGTGGTCGAGCAGAAGCGGTACTTCTCCTCCGTCTCGGCGGTGGCGTACGCCAGCCGCTCGGCGTCCGTCAGGTTCACCCGCACCTCGACGCAGTCGGCCGGCGCGATGTAGCCCTGGGCCTCGATCTCCTTCCAGGGCGCGTCGAACCGCTTGGGCCCGATGAGGGAGAACACGTCGGACTCCCGGCCGTCCTCCCGCACCAGGGTCGCGGTCAGCCCGAGCCGCCGCCGCGCCTGCAGGTCCGCGGTGAACTTGAAGACGGGCGCGGGCAGCAGGTGCACCTCGTCGTAGACGATCAGCCCCCAGTCCCGGGAGTCGAACAGCTCCAGGTGCGGGTAGACGCCCTTCCGCTTGGTCGTGAGCACCTGGTAGGTGGCGATGGTGACGGGCCGGATCTCCTTGCGGGTCCCGCTGTACTCGCCGATCTCGTCCTCGGTGAGCGAGGTGCGCCGCACCAGCTCGTGCTTCCACTGCCGGGCGGAGACGGTGTTGGTGACGAGGATCAGCGTCGTGGACTTCGCCTGCGCCATCGAACCGGCGCCGACCAGCGTCTTGCCCGCCCCGCAGGGCAGTACGACCACGCCGCTGCCGCCGTGCCAGAAGTTCTCCACGGCCTGCTTCTGGTAGGGCCGCAGCGCCCAGCCGTCCTCGTGCAGCTCGATCGGGTGGGCCTCGCCGTCGACGTAGCCGGCGAGGTCCTCGGCCGGCCAGCCCAGCTTCAGCAGCACCTGCTTGATCTGCCCCCGCTCGGAGGGGTGCACGGCGACGGTGTCCGGGTCGATGCGGGCGCCGACCAGCGGGGCGATCCGCTTGGACTTGAGCACCTCCTCCAGCACCGGCCGGTCGGTGGTGGTCAGCACCAGTCCGTGCGCGGGGTGCTTGCTCAGGGTGAGCCGGCCGTAGCGGTCCATGGTCTCGGCGATGTCGACGAGCAGCGCGTGCGGCACGGGATAGCGGCTGTACTGCACGAGCGCGTCCACGACCTGTTCGGCGTCGTGCCCGGCGGCCCGCGCGTTCCACAGGCCGAGCGGGGTGACCCGGTAGGTGTGGATGTGCTCGGGCGCCCGCTCCAGTTCGGCGAACGGCGCGATGACGCGACGGCAGGCGTCGGCCTGCTCGTGGTCGACCTCGAGCAGCAGGGTCTTGTCCGACTGGACGATCAGGGGACCATTCACGCGCAGCGCCCTTTCCATGCGGTCAAACGTCCAGTGTGCCTCACCGGCGGAGGGTCACGGCTGGTCGTCCGCGAGTTCGGCCACGCCCGTGATCCGGTGCAGCGGGTAGGTGCGGACCTCGTCGGCGGTGTGGTCGTAGGCCGTCACGAAGCCGCCCTCGACCCGGATCGGCGCGATGACGCGCTGGCTGGCGGCGCCCTCGGCGTTGACGTAGCCGATCCACAGGGCCTCTCCGGTGAGCACGGCGGCCTGCATGGTCGCGAGGGTCTCGGCGGAGCTGGTGCGGGGCAGCTCACCGCCCGCGGCGGGGGTGCTGACCGGCTTGCGCGGCGCGGTGGAGGCCAGGTCGCCCGCCCGGATCGCGCGGATCGCGGCGGCCAGCAGCGTCGCGTCGGGCGGCGGCGGCCCCTCCGGGACCGGCTCCGGGGGTGTGCGGGGCGGGGTGCGGTGCGAGTCGGCGCGGGCGACGAGCACGTCGCCCTCGGCCGACTCGGCGGCCGGGGCGTAGCCCATGGCGCGCAGGCCCTCCAGCAGGGTGCCCGGATCGGCCTGGGCGGCCAGCACGGTCGGCGCGAGGCGGCGCAGACGCAGGGCGGCGGACCGCTTGTCCGCGAGGATCTCGTTGAGCACGGCGTCGTCGTCGCAGCGCACGTACGCCGAGGCCGCGCCGACCCGCAGATGCCCGTGCCGCCGCGCCACGTCGTCGATCAGGTACGCCAGCGGCTGCGGCACCGGGGTCCGGGAGTGCGCGGCGAGGAAGGCGTGCAGATCGGCGGCGCTGCGCCCGGCGTCCAGGGCGCGCCGCACGGAGGCCGGGGTGAACCGGTAGACGGTCGCCCCGCCCTTGGACTCCACGTCCGCCAGGACGCTCAGGGTGTCCGCGAGCGGCCGTTGCAGCGGGCCGGGCGCCACCGCCGTCAGGTCTGCCTGGAGCAGCACGTGGTCCAGCGGTTCGGGCAGCAGCGGGGCGAGGAGCCGGGCCGCGGTGGCGCCCGCGGCGGCGCGTTCCGCCGGCGAGAGGGGCTCCCGGGGGACGGCCCAGGCCGGTGCGGGGGCGGATGCCGCGCCGGAGGAGAGAGCGGCGGTGGCGGACGCGGCGGTGGCGCCGGTCGTGCCCTCCGCGGCGCGGTGGTGCCGGTGGACGGGCAGCTTGTCGCCCGCGCCCGCGGGACCGGGACCGGACCCGTCCGCCCCGGCGGCCTCCTGCCCGGTGTCCCACCCGGCGGCCCCGGTGCCGGCCGCCCGCCCGGCCGCTTCCCCCGAGCCGGTCCTTGCGCCCGTCCCGCCGGGCGCGTCACCGCCCGCCCCGGGGGCCGGCGCCCCCAGCAGGGCCCGCCCGTGCGCGGACAGCGCGCCCCGGCCCGTGACGCCGAGCAGCTCCGCCTCCGACAGCGTCCAGCCGGCCAGCCGGACGCGCAGGTCGTCCTCCTCCGGGGTGCGCTGGGGCCCGCGCAGCGGCCGTTCCCAGCGCAGCCGGGCGAGCAGCGAGTCGGCCGACGGCGCGCCGCCCCGCGGCAGTCCGGCCAGCAGGGTGAGCACCCGGTGCCGCACCTCCGGCGCCGCCGAGCGGTCCAGGCCCGGACCGAGCGCGGACAGCGCGCGGTCCTTGGCGTCCCGCCCGCCGACCAGCCCCGGTGTCCGGGTCGCCGCCAGCCACGCCTGCGCGAGCGTGACCCAGCGCTCGGCGGCGGGCCGCTCGAGCCACTCGTCGTAGGCCGGGGTGGCCGCGTACCGCTCGTCGGCCTCACCGTCCGAGGCCAGCAGCCCGGCGGCGTAGGCCAGTTCCACCCAGAAGGCGGCCACCGGCTCGGGCACGTCCAGGGCGACAGCGGTGCGCTTGAGGTCGCGCACGCTCAGCCCGCCCGCGCGCAGCACGTTCGGCCCGCCCTCGTCCCAGTCCTTCAGCAGTTCCTCGACGGTGGCCAGCGCGGTGTACGCCTGCGCGGCGGCCGTCGCGTCCACCACCTGGGGGGCGTGCGTGGCCGCCGTGGAGACCGCGGGCGGCGCCGGCTCGGGCGTCCGGTGGGCGCGCCCCTGCCGCAGGTGCAGGGCCACCTCGCGGGGCAGGACGACCGTGCCGGGCGCCGTGGGCAGCAGCAGACCCCGGTCGAGCAGCCAGCGCAGCCGGGGCGCCGGGTCGGGCGTGACCTGGCCGTAGGGCGGCCCCCACACCAGGCGGCCGAGCACCTCGAGGGACTCGGCCGGGGCGCCGGCCAGCAGCGCCGCCATCCGCTCCCGGTCGGTGAACAGCCCGGTCAGCGAGGCCACGGCGGAGACGGAGTCGTGCGTCGAGGGCAGCCCGGCCGTGGTCACGATCTCCTGGATGCGCCCCGGAGACATGCCCGAGGTCGCCTCCCGGACGGTCGGGCCGAGCCCCGTCGGGGACGGGTGCTGCGGCGACGGGGCGAGCAGCTCGCGGGCGGTGCGCACCAGCCGCAGCCGGTCGTCGCCGCCCCACACCAGGGCCTGTTCGCGCAGGGTGCCCAGGGCGCGGGGCAGCGCCGCGGCGACCTCCGGGTCCCCGGCGTCCCCGGCCATCAGCCCGAGCAGCTCGCCGTACGAGGCCGGATCGTCCGCCACCGCGAGGGCCTCCGCCGTCTGCAGGGCGAACCGGTCCAGCCGCTCCAGGGCGCGCACCACCGACGCACGGGTCCCGGCCCGGGTGGCGAGCTGGGTGAGGTCGGTCGGCACCGGGGTGATGAGATCGGGACGGCTGCGCAGCAGCGCGGCCAGGCAGGCGTCGTCGCGCGCGCGAAGGTCCTCCGCGAGCGAGCGGGGGGCTGCCGCCGGTTTCTCATCGCTCATCGCAACCACGGTAGCGGGTGGGTACGACGCCGGGGCGCTGCTGCGACGGCCGTGATCCACGCGGTACCTTCGTCCCCACGGGGTTTCCGGCCAGCCGCCCCGGAGGGGTTCCGTGGGGATCGAGAGCGACCAGGTCGTCTACGAGTACTTGAGCCGCGTCGGGGACGTCGCCCAGCAGCGGCAGCTGTCCTCGGCCACCCGGATGCGCCTGGTCTCGGAGCTGCGCAACGAGATCGACCGGCGCCGCGCCAAGGCCGCCGTCGACAGCCCCGCCGCCGTCCGCCGCATCCTGGACCGGCTCGGCAGCCCGGACGACATCGTCGCCGCCGCCGGCCACGGCGGCACCCCGCAGGCGCCGCGGACACCGGTCTCCGCCGTGCCCGAGCAGCGCGATCCGGGCGAGCGGCAGGAGCCGGCGGACGGCCCGCGCCGCCGGATCCTGCCCCGGCCGCGCCCCGCCCGGGCCGAGGCACAGCCCCCGCCGGGCGGCGCGCTCCCCCCGCACCTGGCCACCTCCGACGAGCTCGGCGGCGCGACGACCCGCCCCGACTGGTGGCGCACGGACGGCAGCCCCTTCGGCATCGGCGACGACGTGCCCGGCTTCGTCGGCGGCGTGGAGATCCCCGAACTGCTCAAGCCGCCGCCCGGGGAACCCGCCGCGAAAGCCGGCCCGCGGCCGGCGGCCTCCGGGGCCGCCCAGGGCACCGAGGCGGCCCCGGAGGCCGCCGAGGCCGTCCCCGAGGAGACGGCCGCCCCGCGCCGGCGCCTCGGCCTGCCCCTGCGCCGCGGCCGCTGGAGCAACCCGCTGCTGCTCCTGGCGGCCGCACTGCTCGTCGCGGGCGCGGTGCTCGGCAACTGGTTCGCCCTGCTGCTCGGCTGGCTGATCGCCTACGCCTCCCGCCGGCTGACGCCCACCGAGTCCAAGTGGGCGGTCGCGGGCATGCCGGGCCTGGCGCTCGCGGCCGGGGCCGTCTGGCTGTGGGGCCGCACCGAGCACCGCTGGGGCACCCCCGTCGCCGAGGGCCATATGAACGACGCGATCGCCCAGACCTGGCCCTGGGTGGTGCGCGCCGCGGCCGTGCTGTCGGCGCTGTTCCTCGTCTGGCGCTCCCAGCGGCAGCGCTGACTTCCGGCCGAGCCGCCGGCCGTGGCCCGAGCCGTGGGCCGCGTGACGGGCCGCTCGCGGCCGGGACAGCGGCCGCGGGCCAGGACAGCGCCGCGAGCCGGGACAGCGCCGCGAGCCGGGACAGCGCCGCGAGCCGGGACAGCGGCCGTCGGCCGGAAGCAGGTGTACGTCACACGGGCCGGCCGTCCCCGCGCCATGGCGCCTGGGCACAATGGCCCATATGACCCCGCGCCCGCTGACCGTCGGCTTCGACCTCGACATGACCCTCATCGACTCCCGCCCCGGCATCCGCGCCTGCTACCTGGCGCTGTCCGAGCGGACGGGGACGTACATCGACGCCGACCTCGCGGTCACCCGGCTCGGTCCGCCGCTCGTCGAGGAGCTGGTCAACTGGTTCCCGGCCGAGCGGGTCGAGGCGGTGGCGCGGCTGTACCGGCGGATGTACCCGGAGTACGCCGTCGCCGCCACGCCCGCGCTGGCCGGCGCACGCGAGGCGGTCGCGGCCGTGCGCGAGTCCGGCGGGCGGGCGGTGGTGGTGACCGCCAAGTACGAGCCGAACGCCCGGCTGCACCTGGACCACCTGGGCATACGCCCCGACGCGCTGATCGGCGACCTGTGGGCCGAGCAGAAGGCCGAGGCGCTGCGCGAGCACGGCGCGAGCGCCTACGTCGGCGACCATGTGGGTGATGTGCGCGGCGCGCGGACGGCTGGCGCGCTGTCGGTGGCGGTGGCCACCGGGCCGTGCGGTGCGGAGGAACTCAGGGCGGCGGGCGCGGATGTCGTCCTCACCGATCTGAGTGAGTTCCCGAATTGGTTTTCGGCCTATCGCGCCGGCTGCCGGGAGTCCTCGCGCGCCTGACGCCGGCCGGCCGCGATCGACCGGAGCACGCCCGCGCCGGCGATCAGGAAGCCGACGCCCATCAGCATGCTCAGACCGAACATGAACGTGGGAAAAGGCTTCGTCCCGAGGAACAGCGGGGCCACCGTGACGGCAGTGGCCACCACCCCGATGAAGAAGACGATGGCGCCGGCACGGATCAGCCGGTCACCGGCCGCGGCGGAATTCGCTTGGGTTTTGTCACGCACCGGACCAGGGTAGTTCCCAGCGCGAGGGAACAATCGGGCGACGCCTTGTCACCCGCCCCAAGACCATTAGCCTGGGTACCGGCGGGTCCGGCGCGACCCGCCCCAGTGCTATCAAGAGCCGTTTCCGAAGCAGTTTTCCGACGAGTACGAGGACGAGGACAGACGTGCCCACCGGCAAGGTCAAGTGGTTCAACAGTGAGAAGGGCTTCGGCTTTCTCTCCCGTGACGACGGCGGTGACGTCTTCGTCCATTCCTCGGTCCTGCCCGCCGGAGTGGACACGCTCAAGCCGGGACAGCGGGTGGAGTTCGGTGTGGTCGCCGGGCAGCGCGGCGACCAGGCCCTTTCCGTGACGCTCCTGGAACCGACCCCCTCCGTCGCGGCCGCGCAGCGCAAGAAGCCGGACGAGCTGGCCGGCATCGTGCAGGACCTGACGACCCTGCTGGAGAACACCCTGCCGACCCTGGAGAAGGGCCGCTACCCCGACAAGGCCGTCGGCAAGAAGATCGCCGGCCTGCTGCGCGCGGTCGCCGACCAGCTGGACGTCTGACCGGCCGCGCCCCCGCCCCCACGCCGGAGCCAGCCCCGGCCACCGGACGTACGCGCCGGTCGTCCGCGACCGGTCACCCGCGACCGTCACTCGCCGCGGCCGCCCACCCGCGGACCGGTCACCGGCAACCGGTCACTCGCCGGAGCCGCCCGCCGGCCGGGTGACCAGCCGGCGGGTGACCGGATCGCGGGGTGACCAGGGCGTCCCCACCGGCTACGGGAAGTCGAGCGCGTCCGGGCCGAGGGCCGGGACCAGTCCCTCGGCCGCCGCCCGGGTGAGCAGCCCGCGCACCGCCGCGTAGCCCTCCTCGCCGAGGCCGGCGGTGAACTCGTTGACGTACAGCCCGATGTGCTGGTCGGCGACGGCCGGGTCCATCTCCTGGGCGTGCTCCATGACGTAGGGGCGGGAGGCCTCGGGGTCGTCCCAGGCCATGCGCACGGACGCGCGGACCGACTCGGCGAGCCGGGTCAGCGCGTCCTCGCCCAGGGAGCGCCGGGCGATGATCGCGCCGAGCGGGATGGGCAGCCCGGTGGTGCGTTCCCAGTGCTCGCCCATGTCGGCGAGCTTGTGCAGCCCGTAGTTCTGATACGTGAAGCGCGCTTCGTGGATGACGAGTCCGGCGTCGACCTTCCCGTCCCGCACGGCCGGCATGATCTCGTGGAACGGCATGACCACGATCTCGCCCACCCCGCCGGGCACGGTGTCCGCCGCCCACAGCCGGAACAGCAGGTAGGCGGTCGACTTCTCGCTCGGCACCGCGACCGTACGGCCCGTCAGGTCGACGTCCGCGTCCCGGGTGAGCACGAGCGGTCCGCAGCCCCGCCCCAGCGCGCCGCCGCACGGCAGCAGCGCGTACTCGCCGAGGACGTACGGCAGCACCGCGTACGACACCTTCAGCACGTCGAACTCGCCGCGCTCGGCCATGCCGTTGGTGATGTCGATGTCCGCGAAGGTGACGTCGAACGCGGGCGCGCCCGGGACCCGGCCGTGGGCCAGGGCCTCGAAGACGAAGGTGTCGTTGGGGCAGGGGGAGTAGGCGATCCGCAGCCGCCTGCTGCTGTCAGGGCTCATGTGGGTTCCAACTCGAAAGGACGGGGGCGAGCTTCCCGAAACCGTCGGTCAGGGCCGCGAGGGCGTCGCCGACGCGCCAGGCGGCGCGGTCGCGCGGGCCCACGGCGTTGGAGACCGCGCGGATCTCCAGCACGGGCACGCCGTGCGCGGCGGCGGCCTCGGCGACCGCGAAGCCCTCCATGGCCTCGGCGAGGGCGCGCGGGTGACGGGCGCGCAGCGCGTCGGCCCGGGCGGCGGTGCCGGTCACGGTGGAGCCGGTGAGCACCGCGCCGGTGAGGGCGCCGGTGGCGGACGCGATCGCCCGTACGAGTGGTCCGGGCGGACGGTGGGTGACGGTGCCGAAGCCGAGTCCGGTCACCGGGACGAAGCCCTCGGCGGTCTCGGCGCCCAGGTCGGCCGCGGTGATCTCGTCCGCGACGACCAGCGAGCCGACGGGCGCGGCGGGCGCGAAGCCCCCGGCGATACCGGCGGAGACGACGAGGTCGTAGGGGGCGCCGGCGAGCGCGGCGGCGGTCAGCGCGGTGGCGGTGGACGCGGCGGCCAGGGCGGGGCCGACGCCGGCGGCGACCAGGTCGCAGCGGGGCGCCGTCCCGGCCGTGCGGCGCACGGTCAGCCCGGGCAGCGGCACCTCGGTGAACGGCTCCGGAAGCGCCCGCGCCACCGCGTCCCGTTCGGCGGGAACCGCGGTGGCGACGAGCACCCGTACGGAAGACGTGGTCAGGAGTCCTTCTTCAGCGTGAAGGACCACACACCCTTGGTCTCCTTCTCGCCCTCCTTGATGGCGACCTGCGTGGAGTTGCCGCTGGCGCCGTACTGGGCGTTGAAGAAGACGCTGCCGGGGATGGTGCGGTAGGTCTTGTTGCTGGAGTCCGTGAGCGGCTGACCGTTCATCAGGATGGTCCAGCCGGAGTCCGCGATCTCCGGGTCCACCCCGAAGCGGACGGTCTCGTCGGGGTCGACCTTGATGGACTTGCCGCCCTTGACGCACTTGATCAGGTCGGAGGTCTTCAGCGGCTCGCCGTCGTTGTAGCAGCTGGCCTCCGAGCTCACCGAGTCCTGGCCGACGGTGATCGTGGAGAGCGGGGTCGGCTTGTCGCAGGCCGACAGGACGAGCAGTCCGGCGGAAACGGCGCCGGCGGCGGCGACGGCGCGGCGGCGTCGCACAGCGGATCGCATCGAGGTCATGGCCGAAGGCTATCTGGCGGTCCCAGCCCTCCGCCCACGCGGGGTACGGCGTGCCGCCGGGGCACGGGGCACGGGGCACGGGGCCGCCCGGGCCGGGGCGGGGGAAGCCCGGGGAAGCCGGAGAGCCCAAGGCGCCGGGGGAGCCGGGGAGCCCAAGGCGCCGGGGGAGCCGAGGCCGGGGGAGCCGGGGCCGGGGGAGCCGGGGCCGGGGGAGCCGGGGCCGGGGGAGCGCGGAGGAGCCTGGCGAGCCCGGAGGAGCTTGGGGAGCCCGTGGGAGTCAGGCCACCCGGGGATGGGCCGTGGCGGTGCGGCGGGCGGAGGCGAGCAGGCCGCGCACCGTGGGCAGCCAGCCGGCCGCGACGATGGCGGCGCCCACCGACAGGCCCAGCACACCGTTGAGCGGCAGTACGATGCCGATCGCGCCGCCCAGCACCCAGGCCATCTGCAGCAGCGTCTCCGAGCGCGCGAACGCCGAGGTGCGCACCAGTTCCGGCACGTCCCGCTGGATCAGCGCGTCCAGCGACAGCTTGGCCAGCGCCTGCCCGAACCCCGCCACCGCGGCCAGACACGCCACCAGGAACGCGCCGAAGAAGACCGCGGCCGTGATCGCCGCGCCCAGCACGATCGCCACCACCGTGACGATGATGATCTCCGGCGCCCGGGACCTGAGCCACGCCCCGACCGCCGTGCCGAGCGCGTTGCCCGCGCCCGCCGCGACCCCCACGATGCCCAGCGACACCGCCGCGCTGGACCCGGTCAGCGGGTGCTCCCGCAGCAGGAAGGCGAGGAAGAAGATCAGGAAGCCGGACAGGCAGCGCAGGGAGGCGTTGGCGGCCAGGGCGTGCGTGACCGCCGTGCCCACCGTGCGCAGTCCGGGCCGCCTGGGCGGCTTGATGCGCGGCCCGTGCAGATGCTGCTCGTCGGCCGCCAGCAGCGCCCGGTCCTCACCCTTGGCCGAGTCGACCTTGGGCGGCAGGGAGAACGACAGGAACGTCCCCGCCGCGAAGATCACGAAGGCGCCGTACAGCGGCCAGCGCGCCCCGACGGCCTGCAGCCCCGCCCCGACAGGGGCCGCGATCCCGGTGGCCAGCAGCCCGCCGAGCGTCACCCGCGAGTTCGCCTTGACGAGTGAGAAGCGCGGTGGCAGCAGCCGGGGCACCACGGCGCTTCTGACCACCCCGTACGCCTTGGAGGCGACCAGCACGCCGAGCGCCGCCGGATACAGCTCCAGGCTGCCGCTGGCCACGGCCCCGGAGATGACCAGGGCGAGCAGCGCGCGGGCGAGCATGGCCCCGGCCATCGCCGCGCGCCGGCCGTGCGGCAGGCGGTCGAGGAGCGGGCCGATCACGGGCGCGAGCAGGGTGAAGGGCGCCATGGTGATGGCGAGGTAGAGCGCCACCCGGCCGCGGGCCTCGTCGGTGGGGACGGAGAAGAAGACGGTGGAGGCGAGCGCGACGGTGACCATCACGTCCCCGGCGCCGTTCACCGCGTGCAGCTCGATCAGCTTGCCGAGCCCCGACTCGCCGGCGCCGTGGGCGTGGGTGGCCCGGCGGATGCCCCGGGCGGTTCCCGTCACGGGGAGGCGCAGGGCACGGCCGACCGCACGGACGGACCCGCCGAACCGGCCCGAACCGCTGCTCCGGCTCCTCCCCTTCACCCCCTCGGACCCACCGAGCCCGGCGGTGCCCTGGGGCGTCCTCGCGGCTGCCACTCCGTCATAGTGCCCCGGATGAGCCCCAGGTAGCGCCATTACGGCACGGATGGGACCAAGGGAACATCCGGAGGCACCCTTTCAACCCACGCGCGCGGGGTGCGGGGGCGGAGCCCCGCGTGGGGTCCGGGGCGGAGCCCCGTGGCGGTGCGGTCTTGGCCCAGCGAGTCGGGCGGGCTGGATGGGGCAATGGGGGGTGCGGGGGGGCGCGGCCCCCGCCGGGGGTGCGGGGGCGGAGCCCCGCGTGGGGTCCGGGGCGGAGCCCCGTGGCGGTGCGGTCTTGGCCCAGCGAGCCGGGCGGGCTGGATGGGGCAATGGGGGGTGCGGGGGGCGCAGCCCCCGCCGGGGTGCGGGGCGGAGCCCCGTGGCGGTGCGGTCTTGGCCCACCGCGTCGGGCGGGCTGGATGGGGCAATGGGGGGTGCGGGGGCGCAGCCCCCCCGCCCGGGGTGCAGGGGCGGAGCCCCGGGGGACGGTGCCGCCTCACCCCACCGAGTCGGGCGGGCGGGTGGGCAAAGAGGCGGGAGGGGGGCACCCCCCTGCCGGGGACGGCGACCGCACCCGAAAACCCGCCGCGGAGCGGCGAAGCCCACCGCCGGTGTAGGCCGAGCGCCGGCGAGAAGGTAGCGTGCGTAGCGCGCCGTGGCGACCGCTCTCGGCCGCGCGCCTCACGTGCATACCGCAGAATGGATGACGTAGGTGCGCCCGAGCGCGATCGGGCGCGAACGTCGACGCGGTCCACAGGTCCGCTCCGTCCGCCCCGCCGCCTTCAGGCCGGCGCACCCGTACAGACGGCGTAGGAGAGAAGCGATACCTGTGAGCGCAGCGAGCACGCGAAGCCGCACCCCCGACCGCCTGTGCGCCGAGGCCGTCGACCTCGCCCGCGCCGCAGCCGAGGAGGCCGCCGCGCCGGGCGTCGTCGGTGAGCACACCGGCCTGGTGTCCGAGGGCGACCGCGTCGTCACCCACTTCTTCGAGTGCAAGGAGCTCGGGTACCGCGGCTGGCGCTGGGCCGTGACCGTGGCCCGCGCCTCCCGCGCCAAGATCGTCACCCTGGACGAGGCCGTCCTGCTGCCCGGCCCCGACGCGATCCTCGCGCCCGAGTGGGTGCCCTGGAGCGAGCGGCTGCGCCCGGGCGACATGGGCCCCGGCGACCTGCTGCCCACCGACGCCGAGGACCTCCGCCTCGAGCCGGGCTTCTCGGGCGAGGACGAGCCCCCGCCGAACTCCGCGGTCTCCGCGGACATGTCCGAGCTGGTGGAGGCCGAGGACGCCGAGGTGACGGCCGGCCCGCCGAAGAACCTCCCCACGGCGCCCTCGCGCGGCTCGATCGCGGCGGTCGCCGAGGAGCTCGGCATGCGCCGTGCCCGGGTGCTGTCCCGCTACGGCCTTCGTGCGGCCGCCGACCGCTGGGAGGAGGCGTTCGGCCCCAAGACGCCGATGGCCCAGGCCGCCCCGGCGCCCTGCGTGAGCTGCGGCTTCCTGGTGCCGATCGGCGGCTCGCTCGGGCAGGCGTTCGGGATCTGCGCCAACGAGTTCTCCCCGGCCGACGGTCACGTGGTCTCCCTGGCGTACGGCTGCGGCGGGCATTCCGAGGCCGCCGTCATGCCGAAGCCGCCGCAGCCGGCGGCGCCGGTGATCGACGAGACCCGGGTGGATCCCTTCCCGCTCCGTCCGGCGCGGGATTCGGGGTCGGTTCCCGTGTCCGACGACGGGACCGACGAGCTGGGGCACTCGTAGCCTCCCCGGAGCTCCGCCCCGGGACCCCGCCAGGGGGCTGCGCCCCCTGGCGCCCCCTGCACCCCCCTTTTTTGCCCACCCGCCCGACTCGGTGGGGTGAGGGGTCAACCGTCCCTGGGGCTCCGCCCCAGACCCCGGGTGGGGGCTGTGCCCCCCGCACCCCCCTCTGCCCCATCCGGCCCGCCCGGCTCGCTGGGCCAAGACCGCACCGCCACGGGGCTCCGCCCCGGACCCCGCGCGGGGCTCCGCCCCCGCACCCCCGGCGGGGGCTGCGCCCCCCGCACCCCTCTCTGTCCCATCCGACCCGCCCGACTCGGTGGGGCGAGGAGTTGCCGTCACGGGGCTCCGCCCCGGACCCCACGCGGGGCTGCGCCCCTGCACCCGAGTGGGGCTCGGCTCCAGAACCCGGCGGGGCTCCGCCCCTGCACCCCCCGCGGGGGCGCAGCCCCGCACCCCCGCAGGGCTGCGCCCCGGGCCCCCGGCGCCGGGGCGCAACGCACCCGCCGTGCCCGCCCGCCCGGCCCGCTCCCGCCCTCGCGGTACCTTCGACCTTCGGGGCACACGCCCATGAGGAGAGTGAACGTGAGCATGATCGTGCCGTCGCCGGCCGAGGGCGTCGACCCCTTCGGGACGGCGCGCCTGCGCCGGGGCGTGCTCAACGCCTGGGCGACCAGTCCCGCCCGGTTCCGTGAGGACGCCAACGCCGAGGAGGACCTGGTCCTCGGCGGTTACCGGGACCGGCTCGTGGTGGAGCTGGCGCAGAACGCCGCCGACGCCGCCGCCCGCGCGGGCGTGCCCGGCCGGCTGCGCCTGACCCTGCGCGACGGCGTCCTCGTCGCCGCCAACACCGGCGCCCCGCTGGACGCGGCCGGCGTGGAGTCCCTGTCCACGCTCCGCGCCTCCGCCAAACGCGAGACCACCGCCCCCGGCGTCGGCCCGGCCCCCGCCACCAGCAGCACCCACCCCCACCCCCACACCGCCCCGGCCCCCGCCCCGCACCCCGGCTCCGTCGGCCGGTTCGGGGTCGGATTCGCCGCCGTCCTCGCCGTCACCGACGAGCCGGCCGTCGTCGGCCGGCACGGAGGCGTGCGCTGGTCCCTGGCCGAGGCCCGCGGCCTCGCCGAGGAGACCGCCCGGCACAGCCCCGGACTCGGCGACGAGATCCGCCGCCGCGACGGGCACGTTCCGCTGCTGCGGCTGCCGTTCGCCGCCGAGGGCACCGCCCCCGACCCGTACGACACGGTCGTCATCCTGCCGTTGCGCGACGCGGCCGCCGCCGACCTCGCCGAACGGCTGCTGGACGCCGTCGACGACGCGCTGCTCCTCGCCCTGCCCGGCCTGGAGGAGGTCGTGATCGAGGCCGGCGACGCCGCCCCGCGCACCCTGCGCCGGCGCACCGAGGGCACGCTCACGGTGGTCGAGGACACCCGCGAGGGCACGACCCGCTGGCGTACCGCCTCCGCGCACGGACCGCTCACGCCCGACCTGCTCGCCGACCGGCCGGTGGAGGAGCGACTGCGCCCCCACTGGTCCGTCACCTGGGCGGTTCCCGTGGACGCCGACGGCGGCCCGGCCCGGCCGCGCACCAGCCCGGTGCTGCACGCGCCCACCCCGAGCGACGAGCCGCTGGGCGTCCCCGCCCTGCTCATCGCGTCGTTCCCGCTGGACACCACGCGCCGCCACACCGCCCCCGGCCCGCTCACCGACTTCCTGGTGCGGCGCGCGGCCGACGCCTACGCCGAACTCCTCGGCGACTGGCGGCCGGTGACCGAGGGGATCATCGACCTGGTGCCCGGACCGCTGGGCAAGGGCGAACTGGACGGCGCGCTGCGGCAGGAGATCCTCCAGCGGCTGCCGCGGACCTCCTTCCTGCCGCCCGCCGTCCGCCCGGGCGAGCACGACACCGACCTGCCCGAGTCGCTGCGGCCGCGCGACGCCGAGGTGGTGGAGGGCGCGGGCGCGGACACGGTGCGCGTCCTGGCCGAGGTGCTGCCCACCCTGCTGCCCGCCGGGCTGGAACGGCGGGCGGAACTGCGCACGCTGGGCGTGGCCCGTCTTCCGCTGACCGACGCCGTCGACCGGCTCGCCGGGCTGGAGAAGGAGCCGGAGTGGTGGCGGCGGCTGTACGACAGCCTCGCCGGCGTCGACCCGGACCGGCTCTCCGGGCTGCCGGTGCCGCTGGCCGACGGCCGTACGACCATCGGGCCCCGGCAGGTCCTGCTGCCCTCCCCGGGCGCCACCCCCGCCGATCCCGAGGTGCTGGCCCGGCTCGGTCTCAAGGTCGCCCACCCGGACGCCGCCCACCCGGTCCTGGAGAAGCTCGGCGCCCTGCCCGCCACCGCGCGCGCGGTGCTCACCACGCCGCAGGTGCGGGCCGCGGTCGCCGCCTCCCTCGACGAGGACGCCGGGGCGTGGGACCAGGACACCCCGGACGCCGAGGAGCTGGCCGACACCGTGCTCGCCCTGGTCCGGGACGCCGGCCTGGAGCCCGGCGACGAGCCGTGGCTCGGCGCGCTCGCCCTGCCCGACGAGGACGGCGAACTCGCCCCGGCCGCCGAACTGGTCTTCCCCGACGGCCCGTTCGCGAGCGTCATGCGCGAGGGCGAACTGCCCGCCGTCGACCGGGAACTGGCCGGCCGGTGGGGCGCGCAGCCGCTCGCCGCCTGCGGTGTGCTGGTGGACTTCGCCCTCGTACGGGCCACGGACGTCGTCCTGGACCCCGACGAACTCGAGCCGCGCGAGGGGGACTTCCCCGAGCCCGACGACCCCGGGCTGCTCGACGCGGTCGACGTGTGGTGCGAGGACGTCCTCGACCGCTTCCCGGACACCCCCGTGCCGCCGGTCGCCACCGAGATCGTCGCGGTGCGCGACCTCGACCTCGTCGACGACGACCAGTGGCCCCGCGCGCTCGCCCTGCTGGCCCGGCCGCCGCTGCGGGACGCGCTCACCCAGCCCGTGCGCGTCCTGCTGCCGGACGGCACCCACGAGGTCGTACGGCCGTACACCGCCTGGTGGCTGCGCGGGCACCCGGTGCTGGGCGGACGCCGCCCGGCCGGTCTGCGGGCCGCGGGCTCCGACCCGCTGCTGCGCGGCCTGTACGACGAGGCCGACGCCGGCGGTCTCGACGACGACCAGGTGCTGTGGGCGCTCGGCGTGCGCACGTCGGTGGCCGCCCTGCTGGACGAGCCGGGCGGCGCCGCCGAGCTGCTGGACCGCCTCGCCGACCCCGAGCGCCCGGTGACGGCCGCCCAACTGCACGCCCTGTACGGGGCGCTGGCCGAACTGGACCCGGAGCGGGTGACGCTGCCGGAGGAGCTGCGGGCCGTGGTCGACGGGCGGGTGGAGGTCGTGGACGCGGCCGACGCGGTGGTGTGCGACTCCCCGGACCTGCTGCCGTTCACCGCCGGTGTCCCGCTGCTGCCGGTGCGGCCGTCCCTGGCGGCGGAACTGGCCGAGCTGTTCCAGGTGCGGCGGCTGAGCGAGTCCGTCACCGGCTCGGTGGACTCCGAGGGCACCGAGCACGACGTACCCGAGCCGGTACGGCTGCTGCTGGGCCCGCGCACGCCCGCCACCTACGTCGAGCACGACGAGCTCGTCGTGGACGGCACCGCACTGGACTGGCGCCTGACCTCGGACGGCGTCCTGCACGCCGCGACGCTGGAGGGGGTGGCCGCCGGGCTGGCCTGGGCCGCCGGCCAGTGGCCGCGCCGCTTCGAGGTGGCCGCCCTGCTGGAGGACCCCTCCCGCACGGAGGAACTGGCCCGCGACCGCTGGTTCGACTGACCGGGCCCGCGTGCCGGGCGCACGCCGGTCAGTCCGCGCGCCGGTCAGTCCGCGCGCCGGGCAGCCAGCACGTCGCGCAGCCCACGTGCCGGTCAGTCCGCGCGCCGGGCAGCCAGCACGTCGGGCAGCCAGCACGTCGGGCAGCCCACGTGCCGGTCAGTCCGCGCGCCGGTCCAGGAGCCGGCGGAGACGGCGCGCGGTCCGGCGCGCGGACATCACGGTCCGCCTGGTCCACCCGTCCACCCGGTCCACGCGGTCCACCCGGTCCCTGCCGCCCGGTACGCGGCCCGGCGGTGGACCGGGCGGCAGGAACCGGGCGGCAGGGACCGGGCGGCGGCGGGCTCAGGCCGGGAAGCGGCGGCCGACCCACTTCCACAGGAACTCCAGGCAGACCGCCGCCACGACGGCCACGCCCACCGCCAGCCAGGGCATCGTCGTGCCGACCAGCTCGAGCGCGAAGAAGTCCTGCAGCGCGGGCACCATCAGCACGAGCAGGAACGCCCCGCCCATCGCGGCCACCAGCCCGATCCGCCACCAGGTGTAGGGGCGGGCGATGATCGCCAGGACCCATAGGGAGATCAGGAAGAGCGTCAGCGTGGCCGCGCTGGTCTCCGCGCCGAGCGCGCCGGGTCCGGTGTAGTGCGCGCGGGCCACCAGGTACGTCCCGAACGTGGCCGCGCCGGCCACCACCCCGCCGGGCACCGCGTAGCGCATGACCCGGCGCACGAAGTGCGGCCGGGCCCGTTCGGTGTTCGGGGCGAGGGCGAGGAAGAAGGCCGGCACGCCGATGGTGAGCGTGGACAGCAGGGTCAGATGCCTCGGCAGGAACGGGTAGTCCACCTGCGAGCACACCACCAGCACGGCCAGCAGCACCGAGTAGACCGTCTTCACGAGGAACAGGGTCGCGACCCGGGTGATGTTGCCGATCACCCGCCGCCCCTCCGCGACCACCGACGGCAGCGTGGCGAAGCTGTTGTTCAGCAGCACGATCTGCGCCACCGCCCGGGTGGCCTCCGAGCCCGATCCCATCGACACGCCGATGTCGGCGTCCTTCAGCGCCAGCACGTCGTTCACTCCGTCGCCGGTCATCGCGACCGTGTGCCCGCGCGACTGCAGCGCGCCCACCATGTCCCGCTTCTGCCGCGGCGTGACCCGCCCGAACACCGTGCCGTCCTCGAGCGCCTCGGCCATCCCGTCCCGGTCGGCGGGCAGCCTGCGGGCGTCGACGGCGGTCCCGTCGAGCCCGACCTTGGCGGCCACCGCCCCCACCGACACCGCGTTGTCGCCGGAGATCACCTTGGCGCGGACGTTCTGCCGGGCGAAGTAGCCGAGGGTGTCGGCCGCGTCGGGCCGCAGCCGCTGCTCCAGTACGACGAGGGCGGCGGGCCGGACGGTCCGCGCGACGTCCGGGGCGTCCAGGTCCCCCTCCGCGCGGGCCAGCAGCAGCACGCGCAGGCCCTGCTCGTTCAGCCGGGCGGTCTCGGCGAGGGCGGGGGCGCCCTCGGGGAGCAGCACGTCCGGGGCGCCCAGCAGCCAGGTGCTCGACTCCCCGTTGCCCTCGGTGAAGCTGGCGCCGCTGTACTTGCGGGCGGAGGAGAAGGGCAGCGACTCCACGCAGCGCCACTCGTCGCTGTCCGGGTAGGCGTCGATGATCGCCTGCAGGGAGGGGTTCGGGTGCGGGTCCGACTCGCCGAGCGCGCCGAGCGCCTTGCGCAGGTACGACTCGTCGTAACCGTCCAGGACGCGCAGCTCGGTGACGTTCATGCCGCCCTCGGTGAGGGTGCCGGTCTTGTCCAGGCAGACGGTGTCGACGCGGGCGAGGCCCTCGATCGCGGGCAGCTCCTGGACCAGGCACTGCTTGCGGCCGAGCCGGATCACACCGATGGCGAAGGCGACGGAGGTGAGCAGGACCAGGCCCTCGGGGACCATGGGCACGATGCCGCCGACCGTGCGGGCGATGGAGCCCTTGAGGTCGTCGTGCTTCACCACGAGCTGGCTGACGATCAGGCCGATCGCGGTCGGGACCATCATCCAGGTCACGTACTTGAGGATGGTGGAGATGCCCGTGCGCAGTTCGGAGTGGACGAGGGTGAAGCGGGAGGCCTCCTCGGCGAGCTGGGCGGCGTAGGCCTCGCGGCCCACCTTGGTGGCCTGGAAGGCGCCGCTGCCGGCGACGACGAAGCTGCCGGACATCACGGGGTCGCCGGGGTGCTTGACGACGGGGTCGGCCTCGCCGGTGAGCAGGGACTCGTCGATCTCCAGGCCGTCGGCCTCGACGCAGGTGCCGTCGACGACGACCTTGTCGCCGGGGCCGATCTCGATGAGGTCGTCCAGGACGATCTGCGAGGTGGCGATCTCGGCGGCGATGCCGTCGCGGCGGACGGTGGGGCGGGCCTCGCCGATCACGGCGAGGGAGTCGAGGGTCTTCTTCGCCCGCCACTCCTGGACGATGCCGATGCCGGTGTTGGCGAGGATCACGAAGCCGAAGAGGCTGTCCTGGATGGGCGCGACGACGAGCATGATCAGCCAGAGGACGCCGATGATCGCGTTGAAGCGGGTGAAGACGTTCGCGCGGACGATCTCGGTGAGGGAGCGGCTGCTGCGGACCGGTACGTCGTTGACCTCGCCGCGGGCGACGCGGTCGGCGACCTCGGCGTGGGTCAGGCCGCCTGCCCGGGTGGACGGCCTGGCCTGCCCGGCCGGGGCGGGGACCGGGTGGACGGGGTCCAGTTCGGCGCCGGCGTCGGTGTGGGTCATGCAATCGACGGTACGTGGAGGGTGGGGGGTTCGCCTGTGGCGTTCGGGCCCCGTTTGCTTTGCCCACCCGCCCGCCCGTCTCGGTGGGGTGAGGGGTCCCGTCCCCGGGGCTCCGCCCCGGGACCCCGGCGGGGGACTGCGCCCCCCGCACCCCCCTTTGCCCCATCCGGCCCGCCCGACGCGGTGGGGTGAGGAGTGGCCGCCACGGGGCTTCGCCCCGGACCCCATGCGGGGCTGCGCCCCCGCACCCCGGGCGGGGGGCTGCGCCCCCGCACCCCCCCTTGCCCCATCCGGCCCGCCCGACGCGGTGGGCCAAGACGGCACCGCCGCAGGGCTGCGCCCCGCGCTCTACTCCGCCGAAGTCGGCTCGCCCGTGCGCGGCGTTTCCTTCTCCTGCGCCGAGCGCTTGATCGCCGCGTCGCGTCTGCGGACGTACCAGATGCCGATGAGGCCGAGGCCCGCGCCTGCCAGGCAGGTCCACAGCCACCAGGTGTGGCCGTGGTCGGCGTACCAGGAGTAGAAGGGGAGCTGGGCCAGGAAGAGGACGAACCAGACGATCGTGCCGCCGGTGATGGTGGCGACCACGGGGCCCTCCAGGGGCTCCGGCGCCTCGTGCTTGGGGGTCCACTTCGCCATGGAGCTCAGCTTACGGCCCCGGGATCGGGAGGTTCGGGCCGCCGTCCCTCCGGTGCCCGCCCGGGGACCCACCCGAGGTGGACGCGAAATCTACGCGCGGAGATGGCCTTTTCCGCTTTATATGTTCATACTGAAACGGTCTGCGCCTGGCTGCTTCTGTTCGTAGGAAACTCCAAAGGAGACCTGAGGGCAGGAGGAACAGGGCCGGCGCTCGACCCCTCACCCCCGCATCCGCACCCTTGAAGGTCCCCGTATGTCCACCTCGGCCACCGCCAAGGCCCCCGCCCCCGAGCAGCCGGGTACGCCGCCCGCGTACGGCGCCCTCGACCGCTACTTCCGGATCTCCGAGCGCGGCAGCACCCTGCCTCGCGAGATCCGCGGCGGTTTCGCCACCTTCTTCGCGATGGCCTACATCATCGTGCTGAACCCGATCATCCTCGGCAGCGCGAAGGACATGTACGGTCACCAGCTCGACAACGGCCAGCTCGTCACCGCCACCGCCGTGACCGCCGCCTTCACCACGCTGCTCATGGGTGTCGTGGGCAACGTGCCGATCGCGCTCGCCGCGGGACTCGGGGTCAACACCGTCGTCGCCCTGCAGCTCGCGCCCCGCATGTCCTGGCCGGACGCGATGGGCATGGTCGTGCTCGCCGGGTTCGTCGTGATGCTGCTGGTCGCCACCGGACTGCGCGAGCGGGTCATGAACGCCGTGCCGCTCGGCCTGCGCAAGGGCATCGCCATCGGCATCGGCCTGTTCATCATGCTGATCGGCCTGGTGGACTCCGGCTTCGTCTCGCGCATCCCGGACGCCGCCCACACCACCGTCCCGCTCCAGCTGGGCGCGGACGGCCACCTCAACGGCTGGCCCGTCCTGGTCTTCGTGCTGGGCACGCTGCTCACCCTCGCCCTGATCGTCCGCAAGGTGCCCGGGGCGATCCTGATCTCGATCGTGGCGATGACCGTGCTGGCCGTCGTGATCAACGCCGTCGCGCACGTGCCCTCCTGGGGCCTGACCACCCCGAAGTGGCCGGGCAACCCCGTCTCCACGCCGGACTTCGGGCTCATCGGGCAGGTCAGCCTGTTCGGCGGATTCTCCAAGGTCGGTGTGCTGACCGGGATCCTGTTCGTCTTCACCGTCCTGCTGTCCTGCTTCTTCGACGCCATGGGCACGATCATGGGCATCAGCGACGAGGCCAAGCTGACCGACGCCCAGGGGCAGATGCCCGGCATCAACAAGGTCCTGTTCGTCGACGGCATCGCCGTCGCCGCCGGCGGCGCCAGCTCCTCCTCGGCCACCACCTGCTTCGTGGAGTCCACGGCGGGCGTCGGCGAGGGCGCCAGGACCGGCTTCGCCAACGTGATCACCGGCGCGCTGTTCGCCGTGGCCCTCTTCCTCACGCCCGTCGCCACCATGGTCCCCTCGCAGGCGGCCACCCCGGCCCTGATCGCGGTGGGCTTCCTGATCCTGGCCGGCCAGGTCAAGGAGATCGACTGGGCGGACTACACGATCGCCGTACCGGCCTTCGTGACGATGGTGATGATGCCGTTCACCTACTCGATCACCAACGGCATCGGCATGGGCTTCATCACCTTCGCGGTGCTGCGACTGGCGGCCGGGCGCGGCCGTGAGGTCCCCGCGGCGATGTACGTGGTGGCCGCCGTCTTCGCCTTCTACTACCTGATGCCGGCCCTCGGTCTGACCTGAGCCGGAACTGAGCCCCGCCGTACGCGCCGCGCGCACCGCGCACGGGCGGCGCACGCGGCGGGGCTCACGTGACCCCGTAGAACCTCTCCGTCTCCTCGACGGCGGCCTGGAACCGCTCGTCGAAGTCATCGCGAATGAGCGTCCGGACGACATAGTCCTGGACGCTCATTCCTCTTTTGGCGGCGCGGTGCCTGAGCCGTTCGAGCAGCTCGTGGTCCACACGCAGGCTGAGCACGCTGGTCCCCATGGAGTCGAGGGTCGCGGCATGCCCGCTCGGGACACGTCACGTTCCGCGTCGACATCACTCGAACGAGTGACGTCTGGCATGAAGGGTGCCGCAGTGGCCAGGGTCACGGGCATCCGGGCGTGTCTCCGGTAGTCCTTAGCTAGAGTAATGAGTTACGCTAAAGAACATGCCGGACCTCACCCATGGCGACGACGCGGCCGCCGTGAACTCGCTGCGCTCCGCACTGATGCGGCTGTCCCGTCGGCTCAAGCACCAGCGGGTCGACGAGTCGCTCAGCCCGACTGAGATGTCGGTACTGGGCACCCTGTCCCGCTGCGGCAGTGCCACGCCGGGCGAGCTCGCCCGCAAGGAGCACGTCCAGCCGCCCTCGATGACCCGCATCGTCGCGCTGCTCGAGGCCAAGGGGCTGGTCCGCCTGGAACCCCACCCCGAGGACCGGCGCCAGAAGGTCGTCACCAGGACCGAGCTGGCCGAGTCCATGCTCGAGGAGAGCCGCCGCAAGCGGAACGCCTTCCTGGCCCATCTGATCGAGGGTCTCGACGAGGACGAGTGGGCGAAACTGCGCGCCGCGGCCCCCGTGCTGGAGAAGCTCGCGCACCTGTAAGCACGTACCGCATTCGCTAGGAGGCGAACACTTTTGAGTTCGGGACCCGGAGCAGCTTCCGCCCCCGCACCGACCACCCACGACTCTCCTGCCACTCACGACTCCGCTACCACCCACGACTCGCCGACCACCCCCGACACCCCCCGCAAGACCAGGACCTCGATGTTCAGCTCGCTGAGGATCCGCAACTACCGCCTGTTCTTCCTCGGCCAGGTCGTCTCCAACACCGGCACCTGGATGCAGCGCATCGCCCAGGACTGGCTGGTGCTCAGCCTCACCGGCTCCTCCGCCGCGGTCGGCATCACCACCGCCCTGCAGTTCCTGCCGATGCTGCTGTTCGGCCTGTACGGCGGCGTCCTCGTCGACCGTCTGCCCAAGCGCCCCGCCCTGCTGGTCACCCAGTCGGCGATGGCCCTCACCGGTCTGGCGCTGGCCGCGCTCACCCTGACCGGACACGTCCAGGTCTGGCACGTCTACGTCGCCGCCTTCGCCGTCGGTCTCGCCACGGTCGTCGACAACCCGGCCCGCCAGTCCTTCGTCTCGGAGATGGTCGGCCCCCGGCAGCTGCAGAACGCGGTCAGCCTGAACTCCGCCAACTTCCAGTCCGCCCGGCTGATCGGCCCCGCCGTCGCCGGCGTCATGATCACCGGAGTCGGCACCGGCTGGGCCTTCCTCGCCAACGGCCTGTCCTTCGTCGCGCCCATCACCGGCCTGCTGCTGATGCGCGCCCGCGAGCTGCACACCGTCGAGCGCGCCCCGCGCGGCAAGGGACAGCTGCGCGAGGGCCTGCGCTACGTCGCCGGCCGGCCCGACCTGATCTGGCCGATCGTCCTGGTCGGCTTCATCGGCACCTTCGGATTCAACTTCCCGGTGTGGCTGTCGGCCTACGCCGACGACGTCTTCCACTCCGGCGCCGGCGCGTACAGCCTGTTCAACACCATGATGGCGGTCGGCTCCCTGATCGGGGCGCTGCTCGCGGCCCGCCGCGGCACCGCCCGGCTGCGCGTGCTGATCGCGGCGGCGGTCGCCTTCGGCACGCTGGAGCTCGTCTCCTCGCTGGCCCCGTCGTACTGGGTGTTCGCGCTGCTGATGACGCCGATCGGCATCTTCGGCATGACGGTCAACGTGACCGCGAACACCGCGGTGCAGATGTCCACCGACCCCGCCATGCGCGGACGGGTGATGGCCCTGTTCATGATGGTCTTCATGGGCGGTACGCCGCTGGGCGCGCCGCTGGTCGGCTGGGTGACCGACGCCTACGGCGCCCGCGCCGGCTTCGCGCTCGGCGGCGCCGTCTCGGTCGCCGCGGCCGCCGCCGTCGGCCTGGTCCTGACCCGGGTGGGCGGGCTGCGCGTCTCGGTGGTCTGGCACCGGGGGCACCCGCAGGTCCGCTTCGTCCCGCGCGAGCACCGTGAGCGGCTCGCCGCGGCGGCCTGACACCGGGCCGGAGCCGGATACCGGGACCGGAGCCGGATACCGGGACCGGAGCCGGATACCGGGACCGGAGCCGGATACCGGGACCGGAACCGGACACCGGGACCGAGCCGGATACCGGGGCCGGGGCCTGCCACGGGAGCCGGACACCGGGCGGCCTGACACCGGGCGGCCTGACGTCGTCGCCGTACACCTGGGCCGGACACTGCCCGCCCCGCGCCGGGCCCGACGCACGCCGGGGCCGACGCACGCCGGGCCCGTGCGCGCCCGGCCGGGACGGGGACACTGACCCCATGAGACTCTTCGCCGCCGTGCTGCCCCCCGAGGACGCCGTCCGTGAGCTCGACCGCGAGGTCGGGGAGCTGAGGAGGCTGCCGGGCGCGGACGGGCTGCGCTGGACCGGGCGGCCCGGCTGGCACTTCACGCTCGCCTTCTACGGCGAGGTGGACGAGGAACTGCTGCCGGAGCTGCGCACCCGGCTGGAGCGGGCGGCGGCCCGCACCCCGAGTTTCCCGCTCGCCCTGCGCGGCGGCGGGCAGTTCGGGCGCGGCAGAGCGCTGTGGACCGGCGCGGAGGGGGACCTGCGGACGCTGCGGCTGCTGGCCGAGCGCGCGGAGGCGGCGGCGCGGAAGGCCGGCGTGGAGATGGGGGAGCACCGCCGCTACAAGGCCCACCTGACGGTCGCCCGCAGCCGCGAGGCGGTGGACGTACGGCCGCACGTCCAGGCGCTCGCCGCCTTCACCGGCCGTCCCTGGACGGTGGAGGAGCTGGTCCTCGTCCGCAGCCGGCTGCCGAGGTCCGGGGTGCCCGGCGAGCAGCCCCGCTACGACCCGGTCGCCCGCTGGGCACTGGGCGGCGCCGGTTAGTCTCGGACACGTGGACCCGAAGACCCGGAACCGGATCATGGCCGGTGCGCTTGTGCTGATGTTCGTCGTCGTCGCCCTGGCGGCCGTGCTCGGCCGGTGACGCCGCGCCCGGCGCCGCGCGCCGTCCGGCACCGGCGCCGGGACGGTGACCGGCACCCGGCGCCGGGGCGGTGAGCGGCGGACTCACCAGGCGAAGGCCTCCGGGGACGGTCCGGGACCCGGGAAGATCTCGTCGAGCCCGGCCAGCAGTTCCCCGCTCAGCTCCAGCTCCACCGCCCGCAGCGCGGACGCCAGCTGCCCGGCGGTGCGCGGGCCGACGATCGGTCCGGTCACCCCGGGCCGGGTGAGCAGCCAGGCCAGCGCCGTCTCACCGGGCTCCAGCCCGTGCTTGTCGAGCAGGTCCTCGTACGCCTGGATCCGGCCGCGCAGGGCGGGGTCCTGGAGGGCGTCGGCGGCCCGGCCGCTCGCCCGCCGACCGCCCTCGGCCTGCTTCCTGATGACACCGCCGAGCAGCCCGCCGTGCAGCGGCGACCAGGGGATCACGCCGAGCCCGTACTCCCGCGCGGCCGGGACGACCTCCATCTCGGCGCGGCGCTCGACGAGGTTGTAGAGGCACTGCTCGCTGACCAGGCCCATCGTGCCGCAACGCCGGGCGGCGGCCTCATTGGCCTGGGCGATCTTGTAGCCGGGGAAGTTGGAGGAGCCGACGTAGAGGATCTTGCCCTGCTGGACCAGGACGTCGATGGCCTGCCAGATCTCCTCGAAGGGGGTGCTGCGGTCGACGTGGTGGAACTGGTAGACGTCGATGTGGTCCGTCCGCAGCCGCTTGAGGCTGGCGTCGACGGCGCGCCGGATGTTCAGCGCGGACAGCTTGTCGTGGTTGGGCCAGACGGCGGAGTTGTCCGGGGCCATGTTCCCGTACACCTTGGTGGCGAGGACGACCTTGTCGCGCCGGTCGCCGCCCTTGGCGAACCAGTTGCCGATGATGCTCTCGGTGCGGCCCTTGTTCTCGCCCCAGCCGTACACATTGGCCGTGTCGAAGAAGTTGATGCCCGCGTCCAGCGCCGCGTCCATGATCGCGTGGCTGTCCGGCTCGTCGGTCTGCGGCCCGAAGTTCATCGTGCCGAGGACCAGCCTGCTGACCTTGAGACCTGTGCGTCCGAGCTGCGTGTACTCCATGGAGTCCAAGCCAACGTGCTGGAGTGCGCTCGAGGCAAGGGGGACCGGCGGCTCCCGGGCGGGGTCAGTCGCGGGGGAACTCGTCCGTACGGAGCACGAGGCCGAGGGGGGTGGTGGTCGTATCGACGTCCGCTCCGAAGGAGATCAGCAGTTCGCTGATGTAGTCGCCGTCCTTCGGCTGCGTGTAGAGGTGGCACTTGCCCTGGTAGGGGTCGGCGACGAGATAGACGGGGACCTCGGCGGTCGCGTAGGCGGTCTTCTTGGGGCCGTAGTCGTTCAGCGCGGTGCCCTTGGAGATCACCTCGGCGACGAACTCGACGTCGACGCAACGCCAAAGGCCCCTGTCGTCCTTTTCGGCTCCTTCGGCCACCAGCGTCAAGTCGGAGGCGAAGCCGTTCAGGTGCCCCGGGTAGTCGACGCGGACGTCGGATTTCAGTCGCTTGCGCGGGTATTTCGCGCGCAGCTGCTCGTAGATGTCCGCGATGATCTCCCAGTGGGTGTCCCGCTGTGGCGACATGAAGACGTCCCCCTCGACGATCTCGACCTTGTATCCCTCGGGGGTGCTTCGCTCAAGCGACTCGAACAGCTCGTCCAGGGTCAGCTCGTCGCTCTCCTCGGCCATGTTGATCCTGTCGTCAAGGACGGTCATCGTGGCGCTCCTCCCCGGCCGTCCCGCGTAGGGGTGCGACCGTGCGGTACAACGATACGCACGGTGACCGGGTCACGGGGCGGAACGCACGGGCCGCGTCCGGCGGCTGCGCAGGCCGCGTACGGGCGCACGGGCTCAGCCCGCGTACTCCGCGCCCCACCCCCACGCCTGGTGCATGGCGTCCGCGAAGGCCGCCGCGATGCGGTGCTCGCCGCTCGCGTTCGGGTGGGTGCCGTCGTAGGTGTCCGTGTCGATGTCGTAGCCGCGCGGCGGCGAGGCGAGCAGCAGCGGGGAGCGGGGCTCGTCCAGGTCGGCCACCGCCTTGGCGAGCAGTTCGTTGAAGCGGGTGACCTGGGCGGCGAACGGCGGGTCGGACCGGGCCCGTATGTTGGGGATCACCGGGAGCAGGACCGCGCGCACGCGCGGCCGGGCCGCACGGGCCGCCGCGACGAAGGCGTGCACGTTCCGCGCCGTCTGCTCGGCGTTGGTGTAGAAGCCCAGGTCGATCAGGCCCAGGGAGACCAGCAGCACGTCCGCCCGGTGCTCCCGGACCGCGTCGCCGATCAGCGGGGCCATGTGCAGCCAGCCCTCGCCCCAGCCGGCCAGGTGGGCGCGCGGGAAGCCCGGATCGGCGTACTCGTACGAGGTGGGCGCGTCCGTCGCCTTGTCGTACAGCGTCTCGCGCGGGCCCACCAGGGCGAACGGGCCGCCATAGGTGTCGCGCAGGTGCTGCCACAGCCGGTACCGCCAGGTGTGTTCCCCCGCGCTGCCGATCGTCATGGAGTCACCGACGGGCATGAACCTGAGCATCCGCTCATGATGGACGATCGGCGCGCCGGGTGCGATGTGAGGCCCGCCACCCCGGGTGGACTGCCGCGCGGGATGGCAGGCTTGAGGGATGCGCCGACCCTTCGCCGTACTCGCGGGTGCCCTGCTCGTGGCCGCCCTCGCCGTGCCCGCCGCCGCCGACGACGGTGACGGCGGGTTCACCGTCAAGGACCCGAGGATCAAGGAGTCGAGCGGACTGGCCGCCTCCCGCCTGCACCCGGGGATCTACTGGACCCACAACGACAGCGACGACGGCCCGTACATCTACGCCGTGGACGGCCGGACCGGCGAGACCGTCGCCACCGTCACGCTCAGCGGCGTGGGCAGGCCGCGCGACGTCGAGGCCATCTCCATCGGCCCCGGCAACCGGATCTACGTCGGCGACATCGGCGACAACCTCGGCGGCTCCTGGCCCTACGTCTGGATCTACGAGCTGCCCGAGCCGAAGGTGCTGAAGGACCAGACGGTCCGGGCCACGCAGTACGTCGTGAAGTACGAGGGCGGTGGCCGGGACGCGGAGTCGCTGGCCGTGCACCCGAAGACGGGGCGCGTGTACATCATCGACAAGAAGGAGGACGGCGGTCACCTCTTCGAGGGCCCGGCCCGGCTGTCACCCAAGGGGACCAACGTCTTCCGGCCGATCGCCCCCGTCGACCTGTGGGCCACGGACGCCGCGTTCTCGCCCGACGGCCGGCGGCTCGCCGTGCGCGGCTACTTCGGCGGGATCTCCTACGACTGGAACGGCGGCGACATCGAACGCCTCGGCCGGCTGAACGTCCCCCTCCAGGGCCAGGGCGAGTCGGTCACCTACAGCGCCGACGGAAGCAAGCTGCTCTTCGGCAGCGAGGGCACGCGCAGCCCGGTGCAGGCGGTGCCCGCGCCCGGCGGCTCCGGCGGCGGCTCGGGCACCTCGCCGTCGGGCGGCGGTGGCTCCCGGGCCTCGGGCGAGACGGGGAGCGGGGGCGGTGGCCTGCCCGGCGGGCTGACGACGGGCGCGGGCGCGGTCGGCGTCGTGGTGGCGGCGGTCGCGCTGTTCGGGCTGGGGCGGGTGCTGCGCCGCGGCCGCAGGTCCTGACCGCGGCGCGGGCGGGCCGGCCGGGTGGCCGTCGGGCAGGCAGGCCGGGCGGGCGGTCGTGGGTATGAGGACGGGGTGGCGGGGAGCCGTGCGAGGGCTCCCCGCCACCCCGTCGTTCACCGGTCCGGCGTCCCGGGCCGGAGCGGGTCCGGGGGCGCCGTGCGGTCCGGGGCGTGCCGGGTCGTGCCGGGCCGTGCCGGGACGCGTCGGGTTACAGCTTGTCGATGACGTAGTCGACGCACTTCGTCAGCGCCTCGACGTCCGCCGGGTCGATGGCCGGGAACATCGCGATCCGCAGCTGGTTGCGGCCGAGCTTGCGGTAGGGCTCGGTGTCGACGATGCCGTTGGCGCGCAGCACCTTGGCGACGGCGGCGGCGTCCACCTCGTCGGAGAAGTCGATCGTGCCGATCACCTGGGAGCGCTTGGCCGGGTCGGTGACGAACGGGGTCGCGAACTTCACGTCCTCGGCCCAGCCGTACAGCGTGCGCGCGGAGGCGGCGGTGCGGCGGACCGCCCAGTCCAGGCCGCCCTGGCCGTTGATCCACTCCAGCTGCTCGTTGAGCAGGAACAGCGTCGCGAGGGCCGGGGTGTTGTACGTCTGGTTCTTGCGGGAGTTGTCGATCGCGGTGGGCAGCGAGAAGAACTCCGGGACGTGCCGGCCGCTCGCGTGGATCCGCTCGGCGCGCTCGATCGCGGCCGGCGAGAAGACGCCGATCCACAGGCCGCCGTCGGAGGCGAAGGACTTCTGCGGGGCGAAGTAGTACACGTCGGTCTCGGCGACGTCGACCGGCAGGCCGCCGGCGCCGGAGGTGGCGTCGACCAGGACCAGGGCGCCCTCGTCGGCGCCGGCCACGCGCCGGATGGGCATGGCGACACCGGTGGAGGTCTCGTTGTGGGTGAAGGCGTAGACGTCGACGCCTTCCCGGGCGGCCGGCTCCGGATGCGTCCCGGGGTCGGCGGAGATGACGTCGGGCTCGGCCAGCCACGGGGCGAGCTTGGCGGCCTTGGCGAACTTCGAGCTGAACTCGCCGAAGGTGAGGTGCTGCGACCTGTTCTCGATCAGGCCGTGCGTCGCGATGTCCCAGAAGGCGGTGGAGCCGCCGTTGCCGAGGACGACCTCGTAGCCGTCGGGCAGCTGGAACAGCTCGCGGATGCCCTCGCGCACCCTGCCGACCAGGTTCTTGACCGGGGCCTGGCGGTGGGACGTGCCGAGCAGGGACGTGCCCGTGGCGGCGAGGGCGTCCAGCGCCTCCGTCCGCACCTTGGAGGGACCCGCGCCGAAACGGCCGTCCGCGGGCTTGATGTCGTCGGGAATCTGGATCTCAGCCACGAGCCGGAGGGTATCTCTTCGGTGAAACCGGACGGAAACGTGTCCCGTCCGATGAGACGAGTTCCGCCGGCCGGCGCACCTGTGCGGAGCTACGAGGCCCCCGTCACTGTCAGTGGCCGGATGCATCCTGGACCCATGACCGATCTCTCGGAGCACGCGATGGGGCGGGCGGACGGCCTGGAGGCGGAGCTGCGCCGCGCCGTCCCCGGCGGCGACGTGGCCTTCGACGCCGCCTCCCGGGCGTTGGTCACCATGGACGCCTCAAACTACCGGCGGGTCCCGCTGGGCGTGGTCGCCCCGCGGGACGCCGACGACGTGGCGGCCGTACTTCAGGTGTGCCGGGCGCGCGGGGTGCCGGTGGTGGCGCGCGGCGGCGGCACCTCGATCGCCGGGCAGGCGACCGGCACGGGAGTGGTGCTGGACTTCACCCGGCACATGAACCGGGTCCTCTCCCTCGACCCGGACGGCCGCACGGCCGTGGTCCAGCCCGGTGTCGTCCTGGACCGGCTGCAGCGGGCCGCCGCGCCGCACGGCCTGCGGTTCGGGCCCGACCCGTCCACGCACAGCCGGTGCACGCTCGGCGGGATGATCGGCAACAACTCCTGCGGCGCGCACTCGGTGGCCTGGGGGACCACCGCGGACGGTGTGCGGGAGCTGTCGGTGGTGACCGCGCGCGGCGAGCGGCTGCGGCTCGGCGCCGGATGGGCCGGGGCGCCCCGGGGGCTGCGGGAGCTGGCCGAGGGGGAGCTCGCGCTGCTGCGCACGGGCTTTCCCGAGCTGCCCCGCCGTATCTCCGGGTACGCGCTGGACGCCCTGCTGCCCGAGAAGGGCGCCGACGTGGCGCGGTCCTTCTGCGGCTCGGAGGGCACCCTGGGCGTGCTCACCGAGGCGGTGCTGCGGCTGGTGGAGGCGCCACCCGCGCGGGCCCTGGCGGTGCTGGGGTACGCCGAGGAGGGCGCCGCCGCCGAGGCCGCGGCGGGCCTGCTGCCCCTCGGGCCGCTGACGGTGGAGGGGATGGCCCGGGACCTGGTGCCGTCCGCGGCCGGGCTGCCGCGCGGGGACGCCTGGCTGTTCGTGGAGACCGGCGGGGAGTCCGCGGCCGAGGCACGCGCGCGTGCGGAGGCGGTGGTGCGCGCGGCGGACGTGGTGGACGCGCTGGTCGTCACCGACCCGGCGGCGCAGCGCGCGCTGTGGCGGGTCCGGGAGGACGCCAGCGGTACGGCGACGCGGATGCCGGACGGCACCGAGGCCTGGCCCGGCTGGGAGGACTGCGCGGTGCCGCCGGCCCGGCTGGGCGCGTATCTGCGGGAGTTCCGGGCGCTGCTGGCCGGCCACGGGCTGCGCGGCACGCCCTACGGGCACTTCGGGGACGGCTGCATCCACGTGCGGATCGACTTCGACCTGCTGACGGACGCGGGCATCGGGCGCTTCCGGCGGTTCTCGCGGGATCTCGCCGACCTGGTGGTGGCGCACGGCGGTTCGCTGTCCGGGGAGCACGGGGACGGGCAGGCCCGCGCGGAGCTGCTGCCGAGGATGTACGGCGCGCCGATGGTGGGCCTGTTCGAGCGGGTCAAGGCCGTCTGGGACCCGGATGACCTGCTGAACCCGGGGATGCTGGTCCGTCCGGCCCCGCTCGACGCCAACCTGCGCTTTTCCGTGCTGCCGCGCGAGCCGGTGGACGTGGCCTTCGGCTACCCGGCCGACGGCGGGGACTTCGCGGCGGCGGTGCGCCGGTGCGTGGGGGTGGCCAAGTGCCGTACGGCCCACGCCCCGGGGGCGTCCGTGATGTGCCCGTCCTTCCGTGTGACGGGCGAGGAGAGGCACTCCACGCGCGGGCGGGCCCGGCTGCTGCACGAGATGCTCGCGGGCGAGGTGGTGACGGACGGCTGGCGGTCGGCGGAGGTGCGCGACGCGCTCGATCTGTGCCTGTCGTGCAAGGGCTGCCGGTCGGACTGCCCGGTCGGGGTCGACATGGCCACGTACAAGGCGGAGTTCCTGCACCACCACTACGCCGGGCGGCGCCGCCCCGTGGCCCACTACACGCTGGGCCGGCTGCCGCTGTGGCTGCGGTGGGTGGCCCGGACCCGCACGGCGCGCCCGCTGAACGCGCTCGCCGCCGTCGGCCCCCTGGCCGCGGTGGCGAAACGGCTGGCCGGGATCACACCCGAACGGGGGATCCCGCGACTGGCGGCCGAGCCGTTCACCCGGTGGTGGCGCGGGCGGCGGCCACCGGCTTCCGGCGGGACGGGCGAGCCGGCTGAGGGCGGAACGGGTGAGCGGCCCGGCGGGGCGGGTGAGCAGCCCGGCGGGACGGGCGCGCTGGTCGTGCTGTGGCCCGACACCTTCACCGAGCACCTCTCGCCCGCCGTGGGGCGGGCCGCCGTACGCGTGCTGGAGGCGGCCGGGCTGCGCGTGGCCCTGCCCCCCACCCTGCGGCTGCGCCGGCCCCCGGTGGGCGACGGCCGCACCCGGCTGGTGAACCCCGTGTCCGTGCTGCGCGGCCGCGGCCAGGTGTGCTGCGGCCTGACGTACGTCTCCACCGGCCAGCTCGACCGCGCCCGCGCGGTGCTGCGGCGCACCCTGGCCCTGATGGAACCGGTCCTCGCGACCTCCGCCCCGGTCGTCGTCCTGGAGCCGAGCTGCGCCGCCGCCCTGCGCGCCGACCTGCCGGAGCTGCTGCCCGACGACCCGCGCGCCCGGCGGCTGGCCGGCCGGGTGCTCACCTTCGCCGAGACCCTGCGCCGCCACGCCCCCGGCTGGGCGCCGCCCCGCCTGGACCGCCCCGTCACCGGGCAGACCCACTGCCACCAGCACGCCGTCCTCGGGGACACGGACGACCGCGGGCTGCGCGCGGCGGCCGGGCTGACCGGTGAACTGGCCGGCGGCTGCTGCGGCCTGGCCGGCGACTTCGGGTTCGCGAAGGGCCACTGGGAGGTGTCCACGGCCTGCGCCGGGGAGCAGCTGCTGCCCGCCGTGCGCGCGGCGCCGCGGGACGCGGTGATCCTGGCGGACGGCTACTCCTGCCGCACCCAGCTGGAGCAGCTGGCCGGGGTGCGGGGACGCCACCTGGCCGAGGCGCTGGCCGAGGCGCTGGAGGGGACGCCGGGGCAGACGCGGGGGGAGACGCCGGGGGAGACGCCGGGGGAGACGCCGGGGCGGAGAGGCACGGGCGGCTGAGGTACCGGTCCACCGGGCCGGGGACAGTTGCTTAAGGGGTTCACGCGCCTGACATGGGTCCACTACCCTGGACGCAGCAGTGCATCGCGATGAACGATCGTGGGGGCCGGCCCCGGCCCCTCGCCAGCCCTTGGACCGCCCTGTGAGCATCCCCAGCACCTCCGGTACCTCCCGTACCGCCGCCGCCTCCTCCCCGCCGGCCGGGGCCGCCCCCGCCGGTACGTCCGCGCCGGGTCGTCTCGGCTCGCTCGGGCCCGTCGGGCTGGTGCTGGCCGGCGGCATCTCGGTCCAGTTCGGCGGGGCGCTGGCCGTGACGCTGATGCCGCGGGCGGGTGCGCTCGGCGTGGTCAGCCTGCGGCTGCTGGTGGCCGCGATCGTGCTGCTGCTGGTCTGCCGGCCCCGGCTGCGCGGCCACTCGCGCACCGACTGGGGCACCGTCGTCGCCTTCGGCGTCGCCATGGCCGCGATGAACGGCACCTTCTACCAGGCCGTCGCCCGTATCCCGCTGGGTCCGGCGGTCACCCTGGAGGTCCTCGGCCCGCTCGCCCTGTCGGTGCTCGCCTCGCGCCGCGCGATCAACGTCGTCTGGGCCGCGCTGGCCCTGGCCGGTGTCTTCCTGCTGGGCGGCGGGGGATTCAGCGGCCTGGATCCGGCCGGTGTCGCCTTCGCCCTGGGCGCGGGTGCGATGTGGGCGGCGTACATCGTCTTCAGCGCGCGCACCGGCCGGCGCTTCCCGCAGGCCGACGGGCTGGCCCTGGCGATGGCGGTCGGAGCGGTGCTGTTCCTGCCGCTGGGGGTCGCGGAGTCGGGGACCCGGCTGGCCGACCCCGTGACCTTCGGGCTGGGCGCGGCGGTGGCGATGCTGTCCTCCGTGCTGCCGTACACCCTGGAACTGCTCGCCCTGCGCAAGCTGCCCGCCTCGACCTTCGCCGTCCTCATGAGCCTGGAGCCGGCCCTGGCCGCCACGGCCGGTTTCCTCGTCCTCGGCCAGTCCCTCACCGCCTTCCAGGCCCTCGCGATCGCCCTGGTCATCGCGGCCAGCATGGGCGCGGTCCGCACCCAGGTGGGCCGGGGCGGAACACCGGCGCCGGTGCCGGCGGACGCTCCCTGACGGTCCTGGGGGCGTCGGCCGGACACCAAGGACCGGAGCCGGCCCCGTGTACTCCTGGGCCATCACCCGGCCGCCACCCGGCCGCCACCCGGCCGCCACCCGGCCGCCACCCGGCCGCCACCCGGCCGTCACCCGGGCCGTCACCCGGGCCGTCACCAGGCCGCCACCCGGCCGTCACCCGGGCCATCACCCGGGCCGTCACCCGGGCCGTCACCCGGGCCATCACCCGGCCGCCACCCGGCCGCCCCCCGGGCCGTCACCCGGGCCGCCCCCCGGGCCATCACCCGGCCGCCACCCGGCCGCCCCCCGGGCCATCACCCGGCCGTCACCCGGGCCGTCACCCGGCCGCCACCCGGGCCATCACCCGGCCGTCACCCACCGCAGCGTCCCCCGCACGGTCGGTCGGCGAAAAAATCATGCAAGCGCGCTTGATTGTTTCTTTCCCCGCTGCCATGCTCCCCCCATGGCTGACCCGACGCCCGTGATCGACGACCTCTGTGCGGAGACGGAGGAACTCGACCTCCTCGTGGCCGAGTTGAGTGCGGACCAGTGGGCACTCGCCACACCCGCCCCCGGCTGGACCGTCGCCCACCAGATCGCCCACCTGGCCTGGACCGACCACCATTCCGTGCTGGCCGTGACGGACCGGGACGCCTTCTCCCGCGAGGTCGAGAAGGCGCTCGCCCAGCCCGGCGACTTCGTGGACAACGGCGCGGAGGAGGGCGCCAGGAAGCCGCCCGCGCGGCTGCTCGCGGACTGGCGGGCCGGACGCGAGGCCCTGGCCCGCGCGCTGCGGGCCGCCCCCGACGGCGCCCGTTTCCCCTGGTACGGCCCGCCGATGTCCACCGCCTCCATGGCCACCGCCCGCCTCATGGAGACCTGGGCCCACGGTCTGGACGTGGCGCAGGCCCTCGGCGTGCGGCGCGCCCCCACCGACCGGCTCCGGCACATCGTCCGCCTCGGCGTCCGCACCCGTGACTTCGCCTTCGGCGTGCACGGGCTCGCGGCGCCGTTCGAGGAGTTCCGGGTGGAACTGACCGCTCCGTCCGGCGCGTCATGGGCGTACGGCCCCGAGGACGCGCCCCAGCGGGTCACCGGGCCCGCCCTCGACTTCTGCCTCCTGGTCACCCAGCGCGCCCACCGCGCCGACCTCGCCCTACATGCCGAGGGCCCCGACGCCGACCGCTGGCTGGACGTCGCGCAGGCCTTCGCCGGGCCGCCCGGCGCCGGCCGCGCGCCGAAGGGGACGGCCCGGTGACCGCGGACCCCTTGCGGATCGGCAACGCCTCCGGCTTCTACGGCGACCGCTTCGACGCCCTGCGCGAGATGCTCACCGGCGGCGCACTGGACGTCCTCACCGGCGACTACCTCGCCGAGCTGACCATGCTGATCCTGGGGCGGGACCGCCTCAAGGACCCGGCCGCCGGATACGCCCGCACCTTCCTGCGGCAGCTGGAGGAGTGCCTGGGCCTGGCCCGGGAGCGGGGCGTGCGGATCGTGACGAACGCCGGCGGCCTCAACCCGGCGGGGCTGGCCGAACGGGTCCGGGAGCTGGCCGGCAGGCTGGGCCTGCCGGTGCGGGTGGCGCACGTCGAGGGCGACGACCTCACCGCCGGCCTGCCCGGCATCCTCGGAGCGGACCGGGCCCCGGCCGGGGTGCTCGCCGCCCACGCCTACCTCGGCGGCTTCGGGATCGCCGAGTGCCTGCGCGCCGGCGCCGACGTCGTGATCACCGGACGGGTCACCGACGCGGCCCTGGTCACCGGGCCCGCCGCCGCCCACTTCGGCTGGTGGCCCGGGGAGAGCCGGCCCCCCGGCGGACCGGGGACCCACGGCACGGACCCGGCGCCCGGCCAGGACGGCGGCCCGGCCTGGTACGACCGGCTCGCGGGCGCCGTCGTCGCCGGGCATCTGCTGGAGTGCGGGGCGCAGGTCACCGGCGGCAACTACGCCTTCTTCACCGACCACCCCCTCGACCGGCTGCGCCACCCCGGCTTCCCGGTCGCCGAGATCCACGCCGACGGCAGCTGCGTCATCACCAAGCACCCCGGCACCGGCGGTGTGGTGGACGTGGGCACGGTCACCGCCCAGCTGCTGTACGAGACGGCCGGCGCCCGCTACGCCGGCCCCGACGTCACGGCCCGGCTGGACACCGTACGGCTGAGGCAGGACGGGCCCGACCGGGTACGGGTCGAGGGGGTGCGCGGAGAGGCCCCGCCGCCCACCCTCAAGGTCGGCCTCAACCGGCTCGGCGGCTTCCGCAACGAGGTCACCTTCGTGCTCACCGGGCTCGACATCGAACGCAAGGCCGAACTGGTGCGGCAGCAGATGGAGGACGCGCTGAAGTCCGCCGGGCGGATTCCGCGCGAGGTGCGCTGGGACCTGGTGCGCACCGACCGGCCCGACGCCGGCACCGAGGAGACGGCGAGCGCGCTGCTCCGGCTCGTCGTCCGCGACGCCGACCCGCAGGTCGTGGGGCGGGCGTTCAGCGGGGCCGCCGTGGAGCTGGCGCTGGCCGGGTATCCCGGCTTCCATGTGCTCGCGCCTCCCGGCAAGGGCGCGCCCTACGGCGTCTTCGAGGCCGCGTACGTCCCCCGGACGGCGGTGGAGCATGTGGCCGTCCTCCACGACGGCCGGCGCGTCCCCGTGCCCGGCCCCCAGGACACGCGTGACCTCGAGGACGTACCCGAGCCGCCCCTGCCGCCGCCGCTGCCCCCGGGCCCGGTGCGGCGCGCGCCCCTCGGGCTGGTGGCCGGCGCCCGCAGCGGCGACAAGGGCGGCGACGCCAACGTCGGCGTGTGGGCGCGGACCGACGACGCCTGGCGGTGGCTGGCCCGTGAACTGACCGCCGACCGGTTCCGCGAGCTGATCCCGGAGAGCCGGACGCTGCCCGTCACCCGGCACGTCCTGCCCCACCTGCGCGCCCTCAACTTCGTCGTCGGCTCGATCCTCGGCGAGGGCGTCGCCGCCCAGCACCGGTTCGACCCGCAGGCCAAGGCCCTCGGCGAATGGCTGCGCTCCCGCCACCTGGACATCCCGGAGGCCCTGCTGTGACGGTCCTGCCCTCCGCCCTGGACACGAACGCGCCCGAGTACCGGGCCCACCGCGAGGCCATGCTGGCCAAGGTCGCCGACCTGGAGGCCGAGCACGCCAGGGCGCTCGCGGGCGGCGGCCCGAAGTATGTGGAACGGCACCGCGAGCGGGGCAAGCTGCTCGCCCGCGAGCGCGTCGAACTGCTGCTGGACCCCGACACGCCGTTCCTGGAGCTGTCCCCGCTGGCCGCCTGGGGCAGCGACTACACCGTGGGCGCCTCGCTGGTCACCGGCATCGGGGTGGTCGAGGGCGTGGAGTGCCTGATCACGGCGAACGACCCGACCGTGCGCGGCGGCGCGAGCAACCCGTGGACCCTGCGCAAGGCCCTGCGAGCCAACGACATCGCGCTCGCCAACCGGCTGCCCTGCATCAGCCTGGTGGAGTCCGGCGGCGCCGACCTGCCCTCCCAGAAGGAGATCTTCATCCCCGGCGGTGCCCTCTTCCGGGACCTGACCAGGCTGTCGGCGGCCGGTATCCCCACCGTGGCCGTGGTGTTCGGCAACTCCACCGCGGGCGGCGCCTACGTCCCCGGCATGTCCGACCACGCGATCATGGTCAAGGAGCGGGCCAAGGTGTTCCTCGGCGGGCCGCCGCTGGTGAAGATGGCGACCGGTGAGGAGAGCGACGACGAGTCCCTGGGCGGCGCCGAGATGCACGCGCGCGTGTCGGGCCTGGCCGACCACTTCGCCGTCGACGAGCGGGACGCGCTGCGGCAGGCGCGCCGGGTCGTCGCCCGCCTCAACCACCGCAAGGCGTACCCCGATCCGCCGCTCGCCGAGCCCCCCAAGTACGACGCGGAGGAGCTGCTGGGCATCGTGCCCGGCGACCTCAAGATCCCCTTCGACCCGCGCGAGGTCATCGCCCGGATCGTCGACGCCTCCGACTTCGACGAGTTCAAGCCGCTGTACGGGACCAGCCTCGCCACCGGCTGGGCGACCCTGCACGGCTACCCGGTCGGCATCCTCGCCAACGCCCAGGGCGTCCTGTTCAGCGAGGAGTCGCAGAAGGCCGCCCAGTTCATCCAGCTCGCCAACCAGCGCGACATCCCGCTGCTGTTCCTGCACAACACCACCGGCTACATGGTCGGCCGGGAGTACGAGCAGGGCGGCATCATCAAGCACGGCGCCATGATGATCAACGCGGTGTCCAACTCCCGCGTCCCGCACCTGTCCGTCCTGATGGGCGCCTCCTACGGCGCCGGGCACTACGGCATGTGCGGCCGGGCCTACGACCCGCGCTTCCTGTTCGCCTGGCCCAGCGCCAAGTCCGCCGTCATGGGGCCGCAGCAGCTCGCGGGCGTGCTGTCGATCGTGGCCCGCCAGTCGGCCGCGGCCAAGGGACAGCCCTACGACGAGGAGGCGGACGCGGCGCTGCGGGCGATGGTGGAGCAGCAGATCGAGTCCGAGTCGCTGCCGATGTTCCTGTCCGGGCGGCTGTACGACGACGGCGTCATCGACCCGCGCGACACCCGCACCGTCCTCGGCCTGTGCCTGTCGGCCGTCCACAACGCGCCCTACCAGGGCGCGCGGGGCGGCTTCGGCGTCTTCCGGATGTGAGGGACCACGTGATTTCGACCGTACTCGTCGCCAACCGGGGCGAGATCGCCTGCCGTGTCTTCCGCACCTGCCGCCAGCTGGGCATCCGCACGGTCGCCGTGCACTCGGACGCCGACGCGGACGCCCTGCACACGCGGCTGGCCGACGCCGCCGTACGGCTGCCGGGCGCGGCGCCCGCCGAGACGTATCTGCGCGGCGACCTGATCGTGAAGGCCGCGGTGGCGGCCGGCGCGGACGCCGTGCACCCGGGCTACGGCTTCCTGTCGGAGAACGCCGAGTTCGCGCGCGCCGTCCAGGACGCCGGCCTGGTCTGGATCGGGCCGCCGCCCGCGGCCATCGAGGCCATGGCGTCCAAGACCCGCGCCAAGGAACTGATGGGCCTGCCCCCGCTCGGCGAGGTCACCGAGGCCGACCTGCCCGTCCTGGTGAAGGCGGCGGCCGGCGGCGGCGGGCGCGGCATGCGGGTCGTACGCCGCCTGAAGGACCTCGATGGCGAACTGGCCGCCGCCCGCGCCGAGGCGGCGAACGCCTTCGGCGACGGCGAGGTGTTCCTCGAGCCGTACCTGGAGGGCGGCCGCCACGTCGAGGTGCAGGTCCTCGCCGACGCGCACGGCGCCGTGTGGGCGCTGGGCACCCGCGACTGCTCGCTGCAGCGCCGCCACCAGAAGGTGATCGAGGAGGCCCCCGCCCCCGGGCTGCCCGGGGACCTGGAGGACGAACTGCGCGGGCTGGCCGTGCGCGCCGCCCGCGCCGTCGACTACGTGGGTGCCGGCACCGTGGAGTTCCTCGTCGCCGGCGGACGGGCCCACTTCCTGGAGATGAACACCCGCCTCCAGGTCGAACACCCCGTCACCGAGGCCGTGTTCGGCATCGACCTGGTCGCCTGGCAGATCCGTCTCGCCGAGGGCCGCCCGCTGGACGCCGAGCCGCCGCGCGCGCACGGGCACGCGGTCGAGGCCCGCCTGTACGCCGAGGACCCCGCCCGGGACTGGGCCCCGCAGACCGGCACCCTGTACCGCCTCGCCGTCCCCGGCGACGTCCGCCTGGACACCGGCTACGCCGACGGCGACACCGTCGGCGTCCACTACGACCCGATGCTCGCCAAGGTCGTCGCCCACGCCCCCACCCGCGCGGAGGCCGTCCGCAGGCTCGCCGGCGCCCTGGAACGGGCCGCCGTGCACGGCCCGGTCACCAACCGGGACCTGCTCGTCCGCTCGCTGCGGCACGAGGAGTTCACCGGCGCCCGCATGGACACCGGCTTCTACGACCGCCACCTCGCCCACCTCACCGCACCCGCCCCCGACCCGTACGCGCCGCTGGCCGCCGCCCTCGCCGACGCCCACGGCCGCTCCCGCTTCGGCGGCTGGCGCAACGTGCCGTCCCAGCCGCAGACCAAGCGCTACCTGATGGCGGGCGAGGAGCACGAGGCCCGCTACCGGCACACCCGCGCCGGACTCGCCGCCGAGGACGACGGGGTGCGCGTGGTGCACGCGGACGCCCGCACCGTCGTACTGGAGGTGGACGGCGTGACCCGCAGGTGGGAGGTCGCCCGGTACGGCGACACGGTGTACGCGGGCGCGACCGCCCTCACCGTCCTGCCCCGCTTCCCCGACCCGGCCGCCCAGCGCGCCCCCGGGTCCCTGCTCGCCCCCATGCCCGGCACCGTCGTGCGGATCGCCGCCGGACTCGCCCCGGGGGCCGCCGTACGCGCCGGACAGCCGCTGCTGTGGCTGGAGGCGATGAAGATGGAACACAAGATCTCCGCGCCCGTCACCGGGACGCTCAGCGCCCTGCACGCCGCCCCCGGACAGCAGGTCGAGGTCGGAGCGCTGCTGGCCGTCGTGACCGAAACCCCCGTAGAGGCACCCCAGGAGGATCAGTGAGCGCCGTACTGGAAACCGACGAGCACAAGGCCCTGCGCGCCGCCGTCGCCGCCCTCGGCCGGCGCTACGGACGGGAGTACGTCACCCGGAACGTCGCCGAGGGCCGCCACCCCACCGAACTGTGGGCCGAGGCCGCCAAGCTCGGCTACCTCGGGGTCAACCTGCCCGAGGAGTACGGCGGCGGAGGCGGCGGCGTCAGCGAACTGGCCATCGTGCTGGAGGAACTGGGCGCGGCCGGCTGCCCGCTGCTGATGCTGGTGGTCTCGCCCGCCATCTGCGGCACCGTCATCGCCCGCTTCGGCACCGAGGAGCAGAAACGCGCCTGGCTGCCCGGCCTGGCCGACGGCAGCCGCGCCATGGCCTTCGGCATCACCGAGCCCGACGCCGGCTCCAACTCCCACCGCATCACCACCACCGCCCGCCGCGACGGCGCCGACTGGCTGCTCACCGGCCGCAAGGTGTTCATCTCCGGCGTCGACATCGCCGACGCGGTGCTCATCGTCGGCCGCACCGAGGACGCCCGCACCGGACGCCTCAAGCCGTGCCTGTTCATCGTCCCGCCGGACGCCGAGGGCTTCCAGCGGCGCCCCATCGACATGGAACTCAGCGCCGTGGAGAGGCAGTTCGAGCTGGTCCTGGACGATGTGCGGCTGCCCGCCGACGCACTCGTCGGCGACGAGGACGCCGGGCTGCTGCAGCTGTTCGCCGGGCTCAACCCCGAGCGGATCATGACCGCCGCGTTCGCCGTCGGCATGGGCCGCTTCGCCCTGGCCCGGGCGGTCGCCTACGCCCGCGAACGCACCGTCTGGAACGCCCCCATCGGCGCCCACCAGGCCATCGCGCACCCCCTCGCGCAGTCCCACATCGAACTTGAGCTGGCCCGCCTGATGATGCAGAAGGCGGCCCATCTCTACGACACCGGCGACGACATCGGCGCCGGCGAGGCCGCCAACATGGCCAAGTACGCCGCCGCCGAGGCCTGCGTGAAGGCCGTCGACCAGGCCGTCCACACCCTCGGCGGCAACGGCCTCACCCGCGAGTTCGGCCTCGCCTCGTTGATAACGGCCGCACGCGTGGCTCGTATTGCCCCGGTGAGCAGGGAGATGATTCTCAACTACGTCTCCCACCAGAGCCTGGGCCTGCCCAAGTCGTACTGAGCCGAGCCGCAGCCACCCGACTGCCGGCGTGCGAGGAGGAACCGTGTTCCGCAGCGCGTACGAAGACGTTCCGCCCATCGAACTGCCCATCCACGACGCCGTCCTCGGGCACGCCGCCGCCTTCGGCGACGCGCCCGCCCTGATCGACGGCACCGACGGCACCACCCTCACCTACGCACAGGTCGACCGCTTCCACCGCCGGGTCGCCGCCGCCCTCGCCGAGACCGGCGTCCGCAAGGGCGACGTGCTCGCCCTGCACAGCCCGAACACCGTCGCCTTCCCCATCGCCTTCTACGCCGCCACCCGCGCGGGCGCCTCGGTCACCACCGTGCACCCGCTCGCCACGCCCGAGGAGTTCGCCAAGCAGCTCAAGGACTCCGGGGCCCGCTGGATCGTCACCGTCTCACCCCTGCTCGACGCCGCCCGCCGGGCCGCCGAACTCGCCGGCGGCGTGAAGGAGATCCTCGTCTGCGACAGCGCGCCCGGCCACCGCTCCCTGGCCGACATGCTCGCCTGCACCGCGCCCGAACCCGACGTCGCCATCGACCCGGCCGAGGACGTCGCGGCCCTGCCCTACTCCTCGGGCACCACCGGCGTCCCCAAGGGCGTCATGCTCACCCACCGGCAGATCGCCACCAACCTCGCCCAGCTGGACTCCGCGATCAGCTCGGGCCCCGGCGAACGCGTTCTCGCCGTCCTGCCCTTCTTCCACATCTACGGGCTGACCGCCCTGATGAACGCGCCCCTGCGCAAGGGCGCCACCGTCGTGGTGCTGCCCCGCTTCGAACTGGACACCTTCCTCGCGGCCGTCCAGAACCACCGCATCACCAGCCTGTACGTGGCCCCGCCGATCGTCCTCGCCCTCGCCAAGCACCCCGCGGTCGCCCAGTACGACCTCAGCTCGCTCAAATACGTCATCAGCGCGGCGGCGCCCCTGGACGCCGCGCTGGCCGCGGCCTGCTCCCGGCGCCTGGGCCTGCCGCCCGTCGGCCAGGCCTACGGCATGACCGAACTGTCGCCGGGCACGCACGTCGTACCCCCCGACGCCCTGCACGAGGCCCCTCCCGGCACCGTCGGCAGGCTGATCGCCGGCACCGAGATGCGCATCGCCTCCCTCACCGACCCCGGCAAGGACCTCGGCCCCGGCGAGGCCGGCGAGATCCTCATCCGCGGACCCCAGGTCATGAAGGGCTACCTGGGCCGGCCCGAGGCCACCTCCGCCCTGATCGACGAGGACGGCTGGCTGCACACCGGCGACGTCGGGCACGTCGACGCCGACGGCTGGCTGTTCGTCGTCGACCGGGTCAAGGAACTCATCAAGTACAAGGGCTTCCAGGTCGCGCCCGCCGAGCTGGAGGCCCTCCTGCTCACCCACCCCGGCATCGCCGACGCCGCCGTCATCGGCGTCTACGACGACTCCGGCAACGAGGTCCCGCACGCCCACGTGGTGCGCCAGCCGTCCGCCGCCGGCCTGTCCGAGAGCGAGGTCATGATGTACGTCGCCGAGCGCGTCGCCCCCTACAAACGCGTCCGCCGGGTCACCTTCCTCGACGCGGTGCCCCGCGCCGCCTCCGGGAAGATCCTCCGGCGCGAACTGCGCGACCTCAGGGAGCGCCGGCAGCGGGAAGCCGAGGAGCAGCGGTGACCCTGATCGCCCGAAGCCGCACCCGCGCCGTCGAGACGCTCGCCCTCGACTCGCCGGGCAACCGCAACGCCCTGTCGGCCGCGCTCGTCGCCGAGCTGTCCGGGGCGCTCGCCGACTGCGCCAAGGACCCCGGCGTCCGCGCCGTCGTCCTCACCCACACCGGCACCACCTTCAGCGCCGGCGCCGACCTGCGCGACCCGCCCCGCCCGGACGCGCTGGTCGCCCTGCTCCGGCAGATCGCCGAACTGCCCCGGCCGGTCGTCGCCCGGGTCACCGGGCACGTCCGCGCCGGCGGCCTCGGACTGCTCGCCGCCTGCGACATCGCCGCCGCCGCCCACACGGCCACGTTCGCCTTCACCGAGGTGCGCATCGGGGTCGCCCCCGCCGTCATCTCCCTCACCCTGCTGCCCCGCGCCGACCCGCGCGCACTGGCCCGCCACTACCTCACCGGAGAGCGCTTCGACGCCGCCGAGGCCGTACGGACCGGCCTGCTCACCGCGGCCGGGGACGACGTGGACGCCGTACTCGAACCCGTCCTGGAGGGCCTGCGGCGTTCCGCCCCCCAGGCCCTCGCCGAGACGAAACGGCTGCTCACGGCTAGGGTGCTGGAAGCCTTCGACCGGGACGCGGCCGAGCTGACCGCGCTCTCGGCCCGGCTGTTCGCCTCGCCCCAGGCCCGCGAGGGGATGACGGCCTTCCTAGAACGACGGGATCCGGAATGGGTGGTGTGACCACACAGGACCGAGCGGACCACGCCGGCCGCGGCGACCGCGCCGATCGCGGCGATCGCCCCGACCGCGCCGACCGCGTTCCCAAGCAGGACCGCAGCCGGGCCACCCGGCGCCGGCTCCTGGAGGCCGCGGTGGCCTGCCTGGCCGAGCACGGCTGGGCGGGCTCCACCGTCTCCGTCGTCGCCGAGCGCGCCGGGGTCTCCCGGGGCGCCGCCCAGCACCACTTCCCCACCCGCGAGGACCTGTTCACGGCCGCCGTCGAGTTCGTCGCCGAGGAACGCTCCACCGCCCTGCGCGAGCTGTTCCCCGACGGCGCGGCCGGCGACCGCCGGGCCGTCCTTGCCGCCCTCGTCGACCTGTTCACCGGCCCCCTCTTCCGCGCCGCCCTGCACCTGTGGGTCGCCGCCTCCAACGAGGACCAGCTGCGCGCCCGCGTCACCGAGCTGGAGGCCCGCGTGGGCCGCGAGACCCACCGCATAGCCGTCGACCTGCTGGGCGCGGACGAGTCCCGCCCCGGCGTCCGCGAGAGCGTCCAGGGCTTCCTCGACATGGCCCGCGGCCTGGGCCTGGCCAACCTCCTCACCGACGACACCGCCCGCCGCGACCGCGTGGTGTCCCAGTGGGCGACCCTGCTCCAGGAGGCCCTCGGCTGAGGGGCGTTCGCGGGGCGTTCAAGGGGCGTTCAAGGGGCGTTCGAAGGAGGCTTGAGGGACGCCCGAGGGGCGTTACCCTTGCCCCATGCCTCTGCTGCTCGTACGACGCCGCCACGTGGACTACGCGCGCGTCACGAGCATGGGCTGTCGGCGCTCTGCCTGACCAGGCCCCTCCCCGGCGGCCGAGCCCGCCCGGCGCCGCACCGCCCCCGGCGGCCGCGAGCGCCCCCTCTCCCTTCACCCAGGCCACCCGTGCCGCGCGCCCACCCACAGCCGCCGCACGGGTCCCGTACACCCCGCGGACGCGACTCATGACGAACACGGCGACCGACCGGTCGTACCACCAGCTCCCGATCATCGACCTCGCCGCGGCCGACCGCGGCCCCCAGGCCCGGGCACTGCTGCACGCCCAGCTGCACAGCGCCGCCCACGACGTGGGCTTCTTCCAGCTCGTCGGCCACGGCGTCACCCGGGCCGAGACCGACGCGCTGCTCGGCGCCACGCACGCCTTCTTCCGGCTGCCCGAGGCCGACCGCCTCGCCCTGGACAACGTCAACTCGCCCCACTTCCGCGGCTACACCCGCACCGGCGACGAGCGCACCGGCGGCGCCCGCGACTGGCGGGACCAGCTCGACATAGGCGCCGAGCGGCCCGCCCGCGTCCCCGGCCCCGACGAGCCCCCCTACTGGTGGCTCCAGGGCCCCAACCAGTGGCCCGCCGCCCTGCCCGGGCTGCGCACCGCGGCCCTGCACTGGATCGACCGGCTCGGCGCGGTCGCCCACAAGCTGCTGCACGAGCTGCTCACGGCGATCGGCGCGCCCGCCGGCTTCTACGACCCCGTCTTCGGCGCGCACGCCCACCCGCACCTCAAGCTGGTCCGCTACCCGGGCAGCGCCGGCGACGGCACGGGCCAGGGCGTCGGCGCCCACAAGGACTACGGCTTCCTGACCCTGCTGCTGCAGGACGGGATCGGCGGCCTCCAGGTGCAGCGCGAGGACGGGCTGTTCCACGACGTGCCGCCGATCCCGGGCGCGTTCGTGGTCAACCTGGGCGAGCTGCTGGAGGTCGCCACCAACGGCTACCTGGTGGCCACCAACCACCGGGTGGTCTCGCCGCCCGGCGCCACCGAGCGGTTCTCCGTGCCGTTCTTCTACAACCCGCGCCTGGACGCCCGCATCGCCCCGCTGCCCTTCCCGCACGCCGACGCCGCCCCCGGCGTCACCGACGACCCGGACAACCCGCTGTTCGCCGACTACGGCTACAACGAGCTCAAGGGCAAACTGCGCGCCCACCCCCTGGTAGCGGAACGCCACCACGCGGACCTGCTGACCCGCGCCTGAGCCCCGGGCCACCCGCACCCGACGCGCCCCGCATGTGGCGGACGGGCAGGCGCGGGGGCGGATCCTCGCCCCGGCCGGGGTGCGGGGCCCGCGCGGTGGGCGCGGGGCAAGGCCCCGGGGGCCCACACGGTGGGCGGGCGCGGTGCGGGGTCCCGCACCCGGTCGCGGACTGCCGGGACACGGACCTGCCGGCCCGGGCGCGGGGCGGAGCCCCCTGCGCGGGGCGCGGGGCGGCCACCAAGGGGCGGCTGCGGTGCCGGGGCGCGGGTCCGGGCCCTCGCCCCGGCCGTGGTGCGGGGATCCGCTCGGTTGGAGTGGGACCAGCCGCGCGGGCCGCGCTACACCACCACGCCGCCCTGCTGACCTGCGCCCGAGGCATGGTGCGGCGCGGGGCGCGGGCGGTTGTCGGCCGGCGCGCCCCGGCTGCGGTGCGGGGACGCCGAATGCGGCGGGCGCGGGGGCGGGTCCCCGCAGCGGTCGCGATGGCGGCCCACGCGGTGGCGTGGGACGGGGCGCGGTGCCTCATGCGCGAGGGCGGCATCAGGCGGCGCAGGGCCGTGCGGGCAGCGCGGAGAGGCGTAGGGCCGGGATCGCGGGCACGGGCAGCGCCGAGACGGCCGCGCCGAGCTGCGCGGTGTCGAGGCCGGCAGCGGTGTCGGCGAGGGTCTGCTGCTCGTCGTGGGCGAGTTCGCGACGACGTCGGCGACGGGGTCGGGGCGCCGAGCCGCCCCGCCGTGCCCGCGTCGGCGTACTGGCCGCCCGCGATCAGCCCGGCGACCCGCTGCGGCTCGGGCGCGGTGCGTGCGGCCGCGGCCGGCCATGACCAGTCGCGGCCGGTCATGGCCGGCCCGCGGCCTCCCCCGCGTCCTCGCCGTCTCCGGCGTCCTCGCCGTCTCCGGCGTTCCCGCCGTCCCCGGCGCCCTCGCTGTCCCCCGCCTTCCCGTCGTCCCGGCGCCCTCGCCGTCCGTCCCAGGCGTCCTCGCGGGGCGCTCAGTGGGCGATGTCGGCGTAGCCCTCGACCTCCTGGGGACTGCGCGGGCCCGGGCCGACGTAGCGGGCCGACGGCCGCACCAGGCGGCCCGTCCGCTTCTGCTCCAGGATGTGCGCCGACCAGCCCGCGGTCCGGGCACAGGTGAACATCGACGTGAACATGTGCGCCGGCACCTCGGCGAAGTCCAGCATGATCGCCGCCCAGAACTCCACGTTCGTGGCCAGCACCCGGTCCGGCCGCCGGTTGTGCAGCTCCTCCAGGGCCGCCTTCTCCAGCGCCTCGGCCACCTCGTACCGCGGCGCGCCCAGCTCCCTGGCGGTCCGCCGCAGCACTCGCGCGCGCGGGTCCTCGGCCCGGTACACCCGGTGGCCGAAGCCCATCAGCCGCTCACCGCGGTCCAGCGCCCGCTTGACGTACCCCACGGCGTCCCCGGTCCGCTCGATCTCCTCGATCATGCCGAGCACCCGGGACGGCGCCCCGCCGTGCAGCGGGCCGGACATCGCGCCGACCGCGCCCGACAGGGCGGCGGCCACGTCCGCGCCGGTGGAGGCGATGACCCGGGCGGTGAAGGTGGAGGCGTTCATGCCGTGCTCGGCGGCGGACGACCAGTACGCGTCCACCGCCGCCACGTGCTTGGGGTCCGGCTCGCCCCGCCAGCGGATCATGAACCGCTCGGTGATGGTGCTCGCCTTGTCGATCTCCCGCTGCGGCACCATCGGCAGGCCCTGCCCGCGCGCCGACTGGGCGACGTACGACAGCGCCATCACCGCCGCCCGCGCCAGGTCCTCGCGGGCCTGACCGGCGTCGATGTCCAGCAGCGGTTTCAGGCCCCAGACCGGGGCCAGCATCGCCAGCGCCGACTGCACGTCCACCCGGATGTCACCGGAGTGGACCGGGATCGGGAACGGCTCGGCGGGCGGCAGACCGGGATTGAAGGCGCCGTCCACCAGCAGCCCCCAGACGTTGCCGAACGAGACATGGCCGACCAGGTCCTCGATGTCGACGCCCCGGTACCGCAGGGCGCCGCCCTCCTTGTCCGGTTCGGCGATCTCCGTCTCGAACGCGACGACTCCCTCGAGCCCGGGTACGAAGTCGGACATCAGGCGGCTCCTCGTGGTCGGTGCGACAGATGGTGCGAGGGGGACGACGACCATGTGTCGGATGGCGGAAGCGGGTGTGCGCCCGGCCGCCGTCGCGGCAGGCCCGCGGTCGTCGCCGACGGCTCGCGGTCGTCCCTGACGGCTCGCGGTCGCCCGCGACGGCTCATGGTCGTCCACGACGGCTCAGGGTCCGGCTCCCCGGTCCGGCCCGCGGTCCGGGGCCGTCGTCCCACTAGTGCCCCGTGCGGCCGGCGGTCACCCAACCCGGACGGCAGCAGCACGATATCCCCGGGTGCCCCGGTTGGGGAGGGCACCCGGCACCCGGTGCCGGGCAGTGACCAAGGACACCCTCCCGCCCGGCGGGGGGCCGTACGGCAAGATGACCGCGTGACCGACCGAGAAGCCGGAGAAAACGCACCCCTCGAGCTGGCCTCCATGCGCAAGCACTACCGCGAGGAGGGCCTGGCCGAATCCGACCTCGCCGACACCCCCGTGGCCCAGTTCGCCCGCTGGTTCCAGCAGGCCGCGACCGAGGGCCGGCTGTACGAGCCCAACGCGATGATCGTCTCCACGGCGGACGCCGAGGGCCGGCCCAGCTCCCGCACGGTCCTGCTCAAGGGATTCGACGAACAGGGCTTCGTCTTCTACACCAACTACGAGTCCCGCAAGGCCCGCGACCTGGCGTGCAACCCCTACGTCTCGCTGCTCTTCCCCTGGCACCCCATGGAACGCCAGGTCATCGTCCAGGGCGTCGCCCGCCGCACCGGACGCGACGAGACCGCCGCCTACTTCCGCACCCGCCCGCACGGCTCCCAGCTCGGCGCCTGGGCCAGCACCCAGTCCTCCGTGATCGCCTCGCGCGCGGTGGTCGACGGGGCGTACGCCGAACTCGCCGCCCGCTACCCCGAGGGCACGCAGGTGCCCGTACCGCCGCACTGGGGCGGCTTCCGCGTCGCCCCCCTGTCCGTGGAGTTCTGGCAGGGCCGCGAGAACCGCCTGCACGACCGGCTGCGGTACGTCGCCGCCCCCGACGGCGGCTGGCACGTGGAGCGGCTCAGCCCCTGAACCGCCCGCCGGCACCCCCGGGCGGGCCGTATTGACACGGCACTGGTCCAGACCTCACCGTGATCCGCGACACACAGCCACCACGAGAGAACGGACCGCGCATGAGCGACCGCCCGCCGGCGAGCCGGTTCTTCGACGCCGCCATCGGCCTGCTCCAGCGGGTCCGCGACGAGGAGGCCGAAGCGATCGCCGAGGCCGGCACACTGCTCGCCGACACCGTGGCCGCCGGCGGCCGGCTCTTCGCCTTCGGCGCCGGCCACTCCTCCCTCGCCGCCCAGGACCTCGTCTACCGGGCCGGCGGACTGGCCCTGATGAACCTGCTCGCCGTCCCCGGCGCCGTCGGCGTCGACGTGGTGCCGGCCACCCTCGGCTCCGCCCTCGAACGCGTCGACGGCCTCGCCACCGCCGTCCTGGACACCTCGCCCCTCCGCTCCGGCGACGTCCTCGTCATCATCTCCCTGTCCGGCCGCAACGCCCTCCCGGTCGAGATGGCCATGACCGCCCGCGCCCGCGGAGTCAAGGTCGTCGGCGTCACCTCGGTCGCCTACGCCACCGGGACCACCTCACGCCACGCCTCGGGGACCCACCTCAAGGACCACTGCGACCTGGTCCTCGACTCCAAGATCGTCATCGGCGACGCCGAACTCGCCCTCGACACCGTCCCCGCCCCCTTCGCCCCCGCCTCCACCGTCGTCACCACCGCCCTGCTCCAGGCGGTCATGGCCACCGCCGCCGCCGCACTCGCCGACCGCGGCATCGAACCCCCGCTGCTGCGCTCCGGCAACGTCGACGGCGGCCACGCGTGGAACGCCCGGGTCTTCGACCAGTACGCCGACCGCATCTTCTACCGCCACTGACACGGCGCGAGCGCTCCCACCGCCACTGACACGGCGAGAGCTCCCACCGCCACCGCCACCCGCCACCCGTCACCAGCACACGCGACCTGCGACCGCCACCGGCCCCGCGAGCGCCCCGCCCACGCACCCCGCCGCCCCGCCGCCCCCCCGCGATGCCTCGCGCGCAATGATTTTCCCAATCTTGGGGAACCCCGTGTGCGCTGAGTCACGTTCGAGTTGAATGATTGCAAGTGAGCGAACCAACGCGCCGTACGTGCGGACGCAGCCTGCAGGGGGTTCAGGTGAGTGCTTCCCGGCGTAGTGGGGCCACCGACGAGCTGGGCCCGGACGAACCCGAGCCGGAGCGCGACGGCCCCGCCGACGACCACGGCCCCGACGGCTCCGACCTGCTCGCCGCCCTCCTGGACGGCATGGACGCCGCCCTGTGCGCCTTCGACGCGCACGGCGTCGTCACCCACTGGAACCGCGAGGCCGAGCGCATCCTCGGCTGGACCGCCGCCGAGGCCGTCGGCCGGCAGGGCTTCGCCGGCTGGGCCGTACGCAGCGCCGACGCCGAGGAGGTCGAGAACCGGCTGCTGTCCGCCATGCACGCCCCCGGACGGCAGGTGCACGAGTTCGCCCTGCTCACCAAGGACGGCGGCCGCGTCCTCGTCCGCACCCAGTCCGCGGCCGTACGCGGCCCCGACGGCAAACCCGCCGGCCTCTACTGCGCCTTCAGCGAGGTCCACGCGCAGATCGACCTGGAACGGTCCATCGCTCTGAGCGAGGCCCTCCTCCAGGACGCCTCCTGGGGCGTCGTCCTGGTCGACGCCGACCTGCGCCCCGCCGTCGTCAACGCCCACGCCGCCCGCGCCCTCAACACCGGACGCACCGCCGCCCTCGGACGCCCCCTGGGCGAACTGCTCGCCCAGGGCGTCGAGGAACTCGAGAGCGCCCTCACCCACGTCCTCGCCGAAGGCGCGCCCCCCGCCCCCGCCGAGATCTGGGTCGGCGTGCGCACCCCCGAGGGCGAGCGGCGCCGCTGCTGGCGCAGCGGCTTCGTCCGCCTCGCCTCGCCCCTCGCCGAGGAACCCGTCCCGCTCGGCGTCGCCTGGCTCTTCGCCGACGTCACCGAGGCCAAGCAGACCGAGCAGGAAGCCTCCCTGCTGCGCTTCCGCACCAACCAGCTGCACCGCGCCGCCCGCGCCGCCGCCGAGTGCGAGGACCCCGCCGAGGCCGCCACCGTCCACCTCGACTTCGCCCTCGCCGGCTTCGCCGACCACGCCCTGATCGACCGGCTGGCCGGCGCCACCACCGAGCCCGGCACCGAGCCCACCGCACCGGTACGCCTGGTCCGCGTCGCCGCCACCCCCTCCGGCGGCCCCGGCCCCAGCCTCCTCACCGGCCGGGCCGGCCTGCCCGTCCGCTACCCGGAGGGCCACCCCGCCCTCCAGTGCGTGGAACGCACCGGCTCGGTCCGCGCCACCGCCGGCACCGCCTCCCCCGAGCAGGCACGCGCCTGGGCGCAGGCCCGCCAGTGGCCGCCGGACACCGTGCACGCCCTGTGCGCGGTCCTGCGCAGCCGCGGCCGCACCCTGGGCGTCGTCACCTTCCTCCGCGGCCCCGCCCGCACCCCCTTCGAACGCCCCGACACCACCTACGCCGAACACATCGCCACCCGCATCGCCATCTGCCTGGACCTGGCGGGTCTGCTCAAGCACGACCACGACTGAGAGCGGGCGACGTCCGTCGCGCCGTACCAGCGAATGCGCTACGGCGCTCGAGGAAAGCGCAGGATGCGCACGAAGGGGCGACCCGTCCCCCGACCGCGCCCGAGCGTGGGCCCAGGCGGTCAGCGTCGGCCCCGTACACATGAACACGACGCGATGGCGGCTCATGGAGGTGCTGCACGCGCCCGGCAGACCCGTGCACGCCTGGCCCGGCACGCTCACGAGACGGCAGGTGCTCGTGGTGACGGCCACGGGGCGTGACTCCTGCGCCCGCACGACTCCGGACCGGTCCGGGTTCCCGCGCCTCGTGCGCCCCCGCGCGAAACAGCACTTCGGGTTCGTGACGGGAGATCTCGTCCGGGCCGTCGTCCCCGCAGGGCCCCGCGCCGGGACGTGGACCGGCAGGGTCTCCGTGCGGGCCAGGGGACAGCACAGCGTGATGACACCGAAGGGGCGCCTCGACGTCTCCCACCGGAATCTGCGCCTCGTCCAGCGGGGCGACGGCTACGGCTACGGCCTGCGGACCGAGCGAGCCGTGAAAAAAGGTGTTGATCCCGGGGCGGACGCTTCCTAGGGTTTGTGTCACCGAAGAAGGGAGGTGGTTCGGAGCATGTACACACACCGGACGTCGGAGGTGGCTGCGGGCTAGCGGCCCGTCACCACACCCAGTGCGGTGCCGGACCAGTGCGCGACAGATGCGTGCAGCCGGCCCAATCCCAAGCAGTCACCCGACCCGCGAGCTGCCGGTACGTCCGGCCGGCTTCTCCGCCGTGAGGCGGAGGGACCCAGCTCGCGGGTCGTCTGCGTGTACGGGGGCGGCCGGCGTTTTCCCGGAGCGCCTCGGTTGTCGGTGGTATGCGTCAGAATTGGGAACAGGGCCAGCGCACGCACCGAGGAGCCGCCGGGCTTCCGGCAAAGTAAATCGAGGGGCACGTATGTCCGGACTGATCGACACCACGGAGATGTATCTCCGCACCATCCTCGAGCTGGAGGAGGAAGGCGTCGTCCCCATGCGCGCCCGGATCGCGGAGCGGCTGGACCAGAGCGGGCCGACGGTGAGCCAGACGGTGGCGCGGATGGAGCGGGACGGGCTCGTGGGGGTCGCGCCGGACCGGCATCTGGAGCTCACGGACGAGGGCCGCAGGCTGGCGACGCGGGTGATGCGCAAGCACCGGCTCGCGGAGTGTCTGCTGGTCGACGTGATCGGCCTGGAGTGGGAGCAGGTGCACGCCGAGGCGTGCCGCTGGGAGCACGTGATGAGCGAGGCGGTGGAGCGCCGGGTGCTGGAGCTGCTGCGGCACCCGACCGAGTCGCCGTACGGCAATCCGATCCCGGGGCTGGAGGAGCTGGGGGAGAAGGACGGCGCGGACCCGTTCCTGGACGAGGGGATGGTGTCGCTGGCGGATCTGGACCCCGGGGCCGACGGCAAGACGGTCGTGGTCCGGCGGATCGGCGAGCCGATCCAGACGGACGCGCAGCTGATGTACACGCTGCGCCGGGCCGGCGTGCAGCCGGGCTCGGTGGTGAGCGTGACGGAGTCGGCGGGCGGTGTGCTGGTCGGCAGCGGCGGTGAGGCCGCGGAGCTGGCGGCGGACGTGGCGTCGCACGTGTTCGTGGCCAAGCGCTGAGCGCACGGGCATGGCTCCCTGCCGTGCCCGGGGGTCACAGCGGTCGTGCGGGGTGAGGTGGCCCGGCTGCGGGACGGTCCGCGGCTGGCTCACTCTTTCGAGTGAGATTTCTGAGCGCCAGTCAACTGTTGTGGGGGCCGGGACAGTTGTGGTGTCCGAAACGATCTCGTCGAATCCAAATTTCCGTGCGTCGAATCGCAGCGCTCGGCCGCTTCGCGTGCGAGGCTGTCGCGTGAGGCATATGACCTGGAGGGGCGGGAGTATGTGCCGCAGACGTGTGGAGGGCCCCGGCGCCGTGCGGCGCCGGGGCCTGTCCTCCCCTGTGCTGACCCGGAGCCCCGAGCTCTCAGGGTCATCCCCCTCGGACCCCTTTTCCCCGAGCGGTCCGCCTCCTGTTGAAGATCTCCCCGCCTCGGCGGCGATCATTCCTCGCGGGGGGTCACTCGAACGAGGGGTGTTCGCGGCGGAAGCGGCGTTTTCGAATACGCATTCGATAACCTGGGGGTGACGGGCCGTACGGGGCCCGCGCCGCAGCAACGTGCACGACGGCATACACAACGCGGAACGTGGACCACAGGACCGGCCGGCCCGACCCGAACGGGCGGTCCCAGCGGAGGCAGGGGGGTGCCAGGACCAATGGTGCGGCGCATCGACGTGACCGGAGCGGGCGGTGTACGGCTGGCCGCCTGGGAATTCGGTGACCCCCCGAAGGACGGCGCGGAGCGGTTCGCGGACGGCCTCCCGCGGGGGAAGGGCCCCGGCGGCCGCCCCCTCCTCCCGGCCCAGCAGGGCGCGAACGGTCCGGCCCCCGGCGCCGGTGAGCCCACCCGGACCAGCGGCGTGCTCTTACTGCACGGGCTGATGGGCCGCGCCTCCCACTGGGCCTCCACCGCGCGCTGGCTGTCCGGCCGGCACCGCGCCGTGGCCCTCGACCAGCGCGGCCACGGGCAGAGCGAGAAGCCCCCGCAGGCCGCCTACACCCGTGAGGCCTACGTCGAGGACGCCGAGGCCGCCCTGGAGCAGCTCGGCCTCGCCCCGGCCGTCGTCATCGGCCACGCCATGGGCGCCCTGACCGCCTGGCAGCTCGCCGCCAAACGCTCCGACCTGGTGCGCGGTGTGATCATCTGCGATATGCGGGCCTCCGCGCTCGGCGCGGCCTCCCAGCGGGAGTGGGAGGACTGGTTCCGGGCCTGGCCCGTTCCCTTCGCCACGCTCGCCGACGTCCGCAAGTGGTTCGGCGAGGACGACCCGTGGGTGGAGCGTCCCAACCCGGCGCGCGGCGCGTTCTACGCCGAGGTGATGCACGAGGGACCGGACGGCTGGCGTCCCGTCTTCGACCCGGAGCAGATGCTCGCCTCCCGCGAGACCTGGGTGTACGACGCGCACTGGGAGGAGCTGGCCCAGGTGCGCTGCCCCGCCCTCGTGGTACGCGGTCTCGACGGCGAACTCGGCCGGGCGGAGGCGCAGGAGATGGTGCGGGTGCTGCCCCGCGGCCAGTACGCCGAGGTGGCCGACGCCGGGCACCTGGTCCACTACGACCAGCCCGAGGCCTGGCGGGCGGTCATCGAGCCGTTCCTCGACGCGGTCCTCACGGGCTGACGGCACGGCACGCGCACCGGCCCGGGTCCGCCGGCCGACCGCCCCGGTGCGCGTCAGCCCCTGCCGACCGCCCCCGGCGCACGTCAGCCCTTGCCGACCGCCCCGGCGCACGTCAGCCCTTGCCCGGCCGCCCCCGCCGGTGGACGTCAGCCCTTGCTGACCGCCGTGAGGATCTCCGGCAGCCGGGCCGCGGTCCGGGGAGCGGCCAGGCGCAGGCCGAGCAGGGTGAGCGCGGCGCCGTAGAGGGCGCCCAGCGGCAGCAGCAGCAGGCTCCACGCGTGGCCGCCGGCGCTGACGTTCGCCCAGATGGTGAGGGCGATGACGGGGGAGCACAGCAGGGCCGCCGCGACCATGCCGCCGAAGATGGAGATCCAGGCGAGGCCGACCTGCCCGGGGGCGACGTTCTTGTAGCCCTCCTGCGGGATGGAGTACGGGAAGCGGGCCGAGGTCCAGGCGCCGGTGGCGAGCATGGCGCCGAGCAGGGCGAAGGACAGGCCGAGGACCTCGGGCAGCCGTTCCCAGTCGCCGAGCAGCGCCGTGGTGACCACGGTGACGACGGTGGCGTACGGCAGGGTGACCACCAGCAGGGCCAGTGCGCGCCCGCGCAGCTCGACGTAGGCGTCGCGCGGGGTGGAGACGGTGAGGGCGACCATCCAGAACGCGGAGGTGTCCTGGCCGAACTGGTTGTACATCTGGATGCCGAGCATTCCGGCGGCGAAGCAGGCGAAGTAGAGGGAGCCGGTGCCCTGGAGGGCGTTGAACACCGGCACGATCAGGCCGATGGCGAGCGAGGTCACCCAGGCCGCCTTGGTCTTCGGGTCGCGCCAGACGTAGCGCAGACTGCGCTCCATGACGGTTCCGGTGCGGCCGGCCGGCAGCAGCCGTGCGAGGCCGGCGGTGCGGCCGCGTGCGCGGGCGCCGGTGCCGTCGGGCTGGAGCGTGGAGGCGTCCGGGGAGGTCATCAGCCGGGTGAGGCTGCGCCGCCACACCGTGAGCAGGGCGGCCAGGGCCAGGACGGTGAGCGCGAGCTGGGCCGCCGCGACGCCGTACGACCCCCTGCTCGCGGAGTCGACGGCGCCGACGGCGGACGCGGGCGGCACCCAGCGCAGGACGCCGGCCGCCGGGTCGAGCGGTGCGAGTCCCGCCGAGCCCAGGCGCTGCATGCCGAAGTTGACCAGCTGTGCGCCGATCGCGACGACCAGTCCGCTGAGCACGGCGAGGTCCCGGCCCTTGCGGCTGGTCAGCAGCCGGATGTTGGCGGCGGCCACGGCCCGGGCGAGTGCCACGCACACCAGCAGGGCCGGCGGGAGGGCGAGGACCGCGACGACGCCGGCGGCCGGTCCGTGCGCCACCGAGATCACGCAGCCCACGAGCAGCAGCAGGGTGAACAGCGGGCCGACGCCGACCAGGGAGGCCGCGAGCAGCGCCCGGACCAGCGGCCTGGGGCGCAGGGGCAGCATGACCAGGCGGGTGGGGTCGAGGGTCTCGTCGCCGCTGGGGAAGAACAGCGGCATCACGGCCCAGCCCAGTGCCAGGACGGCCGTGCCGAGAACGGCCACGGAGGCGATGTGCGCGTGGCCGCGCAGGGCGACGAGCCCGATCAGCTGGGAGGCGGCGAACAGCAGCGCGACGACGGCGGAGGCGATGTAGGCGGCGCGCCGTCCGCCGGACTGCCGCAGCCCGTTGCGCAGCAGCGACAGTTTCAGGCGCACGACGACGGGGGTGACCGGGGCGGTCACCGAGGCGGTCACCGGGGCGGGCGTGGCGGCGGGCGTGGCGGGCGTCCCGTCGCTCATCGCGCACCGCCGCCCAGCCAGTCGAGGTCGGAGCCGGTGTCCCGGTCGCGTGCGCCGACGAGTTCGAGGAACGCCTGCTGGAGGGTGGGCGCCTCGCCCCGCACCTCGGCGAGGGGGCCGTGGGCGCGGATGCGGCCGGCGGCCATGACGGCGACCCAGTCGCACAGCGACTCGACCAGTTCCATGACGTGCGAGGAGAACACGACGGTGGCGCCGGAGGCGGTGTACCGCTCGAGGACGCCCCGGATGGTCTGCGCGGAGACGGGGTCGACGCCCTCGAACGGCTCGTCGAGGAAGAGGACGTCGGGGTTGTGCAGCAGGGCGCAGGCCAGGCCGGTCTTCTTGCGCATGCCGGTCGAGTAGTCGACGACCAGCTTGTGCTGGGCGCCGGCCAGGTCGAGCACGTCGAGCAGCTGTGTCGCCCGCCGCTCCACCTCGGGTCCGGGCAGTCCGCGCAGCCGCCCGTTGTACACGAGCAGTTCGCGGCCGGTGAGCCGCTCGAAGAGCCGCAGTCCCTCCGGCAGCACGCCGATCCGCGCCTTGACGGCGACCGGGTCGTGCCACACGTCGTGCCCGACGACCTCCACCGTGCCCTGGTCGGGCCGCAGCAGGCCGGTGACCATGGACAGGGTGGTCGTCTTGCCCGCCCCGTTGGGCCCGACCAGCCCGATGAACTTCCCTGCGGGCAGGTCCAGATCGATCCCGGCGACGGCGATCTGCTGCCCGAACCGCTTCCACAGCCCCCGTACCCGTACGGCGTCGGCTCCCACCACTCCGGCTCCCTCCGTCGGGGATCACCCTACGGGGGAACAGCCGGCCCGGAAGAAGCGGAGGCGGCGGCGCCCCTTCCGGCGCGGTGGTGCTACCGGTCCCTGCCGCACGCGTAGGCCAGGGGCGAGATGAGTTCCTCCGCGTCGGGCAGCCACCGGTTGGCGGGGGTCGGCCGGCAGGCCCACTGCACGGCGCCCCGCGAGCCGTAGCGGGTGGGCGGGGCGGCGACGTAGGCGCCCTCGCCGAGGGCGACCAGGTCGAGGGAGGCCGGCGACCAGCCGAGCTTGCGGACCAGCTCGGGCACCTTCGTGGACGCGCCCGGCAGCACGAAGAAGTGCATGCGCCGCTCCGGTGTGAGGGTCACCGGCCCGAGGGCGAGCTCCATGCGCTGCATCCGGGCCAGGGCGAGGAACCCGGCGGTCTCCGGCACGCAGATCGCGTCGAAGGTGCGGCCGGTGGGCAGCAGGATGGACGCCCTGGGATGCTTCTGCCACATCCGGCGGGCGACCGTCGCGCTGCCGGTGGCCTGGGCCGCCCAGTCCGTCCGGGCCGGGTGCGCGCCGGGCGCGGCGCACACGGGGTCGCCGCAGGAGCAGCGCTGCACCCCGTCGACGGCTTCCAGCCAGGTGCCGGGGAACACGTCCCAGTGGCGCTCCTCGGCGTAGCGAACGGCTGTCTCCAGCAGCGAGTCCCCGCGCTGCTTGGGGATCTGACCGGCCATCTGTGCGGCTTCCGTGCCCGCGATCGTCTCTTCCACGTTCCACTCAACTCCCGCGTCCACCTGGAGTTACGCGGACACCGCGCGCGGGGGAGGAGCATCGGGTCCGCGCCCGGGGCGCATGGGTGCACGGGTGGGGGCGCGCGGGAGGATCGCGGCCGGGCGCGGGGTAGTGCTGAGTGGGGGGATCCTTTCTTCGCCCCGGCAATCCTCATATGCCTGGCATTTTCGGTATGTCCGCTGGGCATCGATCTTCACGGCCGGGTTCCCTCGCCGGGACGCGACGGGGCCGGCCGTGGAAGAGACGTCGACTGAGGTGCGCGGGCAGGCACCGCAGCCACACGGAACGGCCAGGAAGCAGGGGGTTCACGCCATGGCCGCAAGGCCTCTCGTAGCGCGGCAGCCGAACGAACGGCTGCAGGCGCTCATCCAGGAAGCGGGCTGCTCCAACGCAGGGCTGGCCCGCCGGGTCAACATGTGCGGCGCCGAGCACGGCCTCGACCTGCGGTACGACAAGACGTCCGTGGCGCGCTGGCTGCGCGGGCAGCAGCCGCGCGGACGGGCACCGGCGGTCATCGCCGAGGCGCTGGGCCGCAAGCTCGGCCGTACGGTCACGATCGACGAGATCGGCATGGCCAACGGCAAGAACCTCGCCTCGGGCGTGGGCCTGCAGTTCTCGCCGACGGTGCTGGGGGCCATCGAGCAGGTCTGCGAGCTGTGGCGCAGCGACGTGGGCCGGCGGGACTTCCTGTCCGGCTCCTCGGTCGCCGCGTCCGCGCTGGTCGAGCCGAGCCGGGACTGGCTCATCTCCGCGCCGGACGGGCAGGTCGCGCGTTCGGCCGGGCCGCGGGTGGGCCAGTCCGACGTGGCGGCGGTGCGGGCCATGACGCAGGCGCTGGTCGACCTCGACCACACCTACGGCAGCGGGCATGTGCGTCCGGTGGTCGTGCACTACCTCAACAGCGTCGTCTCGGGCCTGCTGGCCGGGTCGTACCGGGAGGCGGTGGGCCGCGACCTGTTCGCCGCGGTCGCGCGACTGACCGAGCTGGCCGGTTACATGGCCGTGGACACCGGCCAACCGGGCCTGGCGCAGCGCTACTACATCCAGGCGCTGCGGCTGGCCCAGGCGGCCGGGGACCGCGGGTACGGCGGGTACGTGCTGGCCGCGTCCATGAGCCATCTCGCCGCGCAGCTCGGGAACCCGCGGGAGATCGCGCAGTTGGCCCGGGCGGCGCAGGAGGGGGCGCGCGGTCGCGTGACCCCGCGCGCGCAGGCGATGTTCCTCGCCGCCGAGGCGCGCGGGCACGCCCTGATGGGCGATGCGCGGGCGGCCGAGCTGGCGGCCGGGCGGGCGGTGAGCGCGCTGGGGGCCGCGGAGCCGGACACCGGGGACGACCCGGCGTGGATCGCGCACTTCGACGAGGCTTATCTCGCCGACGAGTTGGCGCACTGCCACCGGGACCTGGGGCAGGCGGAGGCGGCGGCGCGGCGGGCCGAGGAGGCGCTGGCCGGGCATCCCGTCTCGCGGGCGCGGCGGCGGGCGATCGGCTATGTGCTGCTCGCCACCGCGCAGGTGCAGCAGCGGGAGGTCGAACAGGCCTGCCACACCGGGCTGAAGGCGGTGGAGCTGCTCGAGACGCTGCGGTCCAACCGGGGCGCGGAGTACCTGGAGGACTTCCAGCAGCGTCTGGAGCCGTACCGGGACGAGCCGGTGGTGCGGGAGTTCGGGGCGCGGCTGGACATGCAGATCGCGGCCTGAGCGTGCCGCGGCGCGCCGCCGGGCGGAGGCCGGAGGGAGGCCGGGCGGGTGCCGGGCGGAGGCCGGAGGGAGGCAGGGCACGGCCCGGACACGGCCCGGAGATGGCCCGGGCGCCGGCCTGCCGGGGCGCCCCGGTGAAGCGCGTGGGGCTTATACAGCGCATGGCGGGCGGGTTTTGTTACTGCGGTCACAGGGAGGGAGGTCCGGTCCTGTGCTGCGTGGCAGCGGGCTCCGGGGACCCGGTAGCGTGAGCCGACGATTCGGAAGGTCCCCCAGTCGTAGGAGTCCCGGTGACGCAGAGTGGACAGGGCGAGGAGCCCTCGGCGCGGCCCGCGCGCGAAGGCATCGTGCTGCCCTCCGACGGTGGTGAGCCCCTGCTGCCGGGCACGACGGGCGGCCCGTCCGGCGGCCCGTCCGCACAGTCGGCCGGCCAGGTCCCGGCCGGCGGTCAGGCCTGGGGCCGGCCGTGGGGCCCGGGGCAGGAGGGCCCGGGACAGCAGGGACCGGACCCCTCGGCCGGCCAGGGCTGGCAGGCGGCGGGGCAGTCCTGGGGCTCCCCGGAGCAGTACCCGCGGACACCGCAGGCGGGCTGGGACGAGCAGGGCGGCGCCGCCCGCGCGGGCGCGGGCCCGCTGCCTCCCGAGGGCGCCCCGGCGCCGTCCTACGGCGCGCAGCAGTCCTACGGCGGCCACACTCCGCAGACCCCGCCGGGCGGCCACGCCTACGGTGTCCAGGGCGGGCAGCCGCAGCCGTCCCCCTACGGCGCCCCCGGTCACGGCGGCGCGCCCGGCGCCGGTCACCCGGCGGCCGGGGCGGACGAGGGAGCGACGCAGTTCCTGCCGCCGGTCACCGGCGCGGCGGTGGACGAGGGGGCCACCCAGTTCCTGCCGCCGGTGACGGGCTCCCCGGTGAACGAGGGCGCCACGCAGTACCTGCCGCCGGTGGCGCCCGGGGCGCTCCCCGCGGAGGGGGCGGGCGACCCCGCGACCCACTACCTGGGCCGCATACCCCAGGGCGGCCCCGGACCGGTGCCGCCCGCAGCGGCCGGCGGCCGTCCCGATGCCGAGCCCACCCAGTACATCCCGCCCGTGGACGCGGGCGGCGGGCGGCAGACGCCCGCCGAGTTCGACAACCTCTTCCGCGGCGGCCCCGGCGGGGAGCCCGCCGGCGCCACCCAGCAGCTGCCCCGCTTCCAGCAGCAGCCCGCCGCCCGGCCCGCCCACGACCCGGCCGGCGCCGGTTTCGGCGACGTCGACGGTGACGGAGGCGGCCGGGGAGGCCGCGGGACGCGTTCGCGAGTGCCGCTGATCGCGACGGTCGGCGTGGCCATCGTCGTCCTCGGCGTCGGCGCCGGGGCGCTGCTCGCGGGCGGCGAGGACGACGGCTCCGGCGGCAAGGGCAACACCACCGTCTCCGCCACCGCCCCGGCCACCGAGGGCAGCTCCCCCTCGGCGTCCGCCGACCCGGCACGGCAGCAGGCGGTCGCCCTGGACAAGCTGCTCAACGACAGCGGCAGCAGCCGTGCCGCGGTGATCAAGGCCGTGGCCGACGTCAAGAACTGCGACAACCTCGACCAGGCGGCCTCCGGCCTGCGCGACGCCGCCGAGCAGCGCAAGGGGCTGGTGACCCGGCTGGGGCAGCTGTCCGTCGACAAGCTGCCCCGCAACGCCGAGCTGACCGCGGCGCTCACCAGCGCGTGGCGGGCCTCGGAGTCGGCCGACCGGCACTACGCGGCGTGGGCCGACCAGGCACACGGCAAGAAGGTGTGCAAGAAGGGCCACGCCCGCTCCACGGCCGAGACCCAGGCCGGCAACCGGCAGAGCGGTGTCGCCAGCGCCCAGAAGGTCAAGGCCGCCCAGTTGTGGAACGCGATCGCCAAGACGTACGGCCTCACCCAGCGCCAGCCGACCCAGCTCTGAACGGCCCGCCGGGGCCCCGGGGTCCCGGGGTCGTGGGCTGAGTGAGCCGCAGTCCGTACGGCGGCCCCCTTGCGGACCCCTGCGGGCCACTGCGGACCTCCGCGGCCCCCTGCGGACCTCCGCGGACCCCCGCGGCCCCCGTCCCGCCGGGCGCCGGAGCGCGCGGCCTCAGCCGATGTCCGCGTTCTCCAGCGCGCCGCTGACGTCGACGAAGCCCTTGGCGGCCGGCTTCAGCCGGCCCCCCTCCACCACCTGGGGCGTCACGTGGGCGTTGACCAGGCGGGCGAAGCCGGCCGAGTCCAGCAGGTCCGACAGCCGCCAGCGCAGCGGCGGGGTGAGGCCGCCCGTGCCGACCGTCAGCCCGTCGTCCAGGGTGTGCCGTACGGCCGTGGCGCTCACCTCGCCGGAGCCGATCCTCCGCAGCACGGCCCGGAGCACCGTGTAGGCGATCCACGTGGTCTGCACCCCGGCGTCCGCGGGGTCGACGCGGTTGTCGCCGAAGGCCTCCTCGTTGATCACCTTCTTCATGGTGTCCCAGCGCGGATCGTCCGCGACCGGGTACCAGCCGGTGAGGCGGGCGCCCTCGTACGGCCCCGAGGCGCCGCCGGCGGCGTCGATCACCGGCTGGTCCACGCTGCCGACCAGGGCGGCGGTGCGCACGGCGGGGTGGTTCCCGCGCTCGCGGCGGAAGGAGTCCATGAAGGTGTCGGTGCGCTCGCCGAGGGCGGGTACCACGCACCCCGTCCTCCCCGGCTCGGCGGTGGCCTGCCGCAGCGCCCGGTCCGCCTGGCGGGAGTACTCGGTGGCGTCCTCGGCGGCCCGCTGGTCGTGGGCGCCCGCGTGGCGGCCCGCCCGCAGGCCGGCGTCGAGCAGGGTGGGCACTTCGTCGCCCGCGATGGTGTCCGGCCGGACCAGGGCGACGGGGCCGCAGCCGGCGGCGAGTTCCCGGCCGAGGCCGGCCAGCAGGGAGGGCTGGCCGCCGTTGACCGGGTAGGACAGCGCCCGGGTGAACTCGGTGGTGGTCACGCCGTAGCCGCCGATGTACGGGATGCCCGCGCTCTCCAGCGGCGGGAAGAAGGAGTCGCTGTACTGGCTGTAGGAGCCGACGACGGCGACGGCGTTCTCCTTGACCGCGCGCCGGGCGCACTTCGCCGCCCCCACGGGATCGTTGCCCTCGTTGCAGGTCAGAACGGTGAGCTTGTGGCCCGCGATGCCGCCGTGGCCGTTGACCCAGCGGGCGTAGGCCCGCGCCATGGCGGGCATGCCGGGCTCGTTGGTCGCCCTGGTGTTCTCCGGCGCCCAGGTCATCACGGTGACGGTGCCGCCCCCGGAGCCCGTGGCACCGGGCACGACGCCGCAGCCCGCGGTCAGCGAGGCGCAGGCGGCCAGGGCGCCCGCCAGCAGCAGCCGCCTCCGCCCGGCGGGCCCGGTGGGCCCGGTGGAGGTGCGGGGAAACGTGCTGCGCGTGGGTCGCCTGCCGGTCATGCGTCAGCACGATTCCGTCACACCCCCAACCGGAGAGTGACCCTTGGTCAACGAATGGTGACAGCGCGGTGAACAACGGGGGCCGGTGGGACTCCTGAGGCGGGGAACGTACGATCGATGACCGTGCAAGCTGTGGAGAACCCTTCCCGTCGCGGCCGTCGCTCCTCCACCATGGGCGGCATGCCACTCAACGACATGCCGTGGTGGCGCTGGCGCAGCAATGTGCGCTCCGCGCTGCACATGCTCTCCGACCCGGTGTTCCAGCGGGACGTCTGGCTGGCCGGCGTGGAGGGGTACGGCGACGTCACCGACGCGGTCTACCGCCTGGTCGAGGACACCTGGCTGGACAACTGGTCCGCCGAGAAGTACGTCGGCACGATCTTCCGCGACTCCCAGGAGGCGGCCCTGGTGGACACCGCCGTGCTGCGGGTGCTGCGCATCATGCACCAGGTGGGGCCGGACGCGCCGGTGGCCGCGTACCTCGAGCACCACGCCTGGCCGGAGGCGGTCCGCGCGGCACGCGACGCGCATGTGCGGCTCGCGGCGAGCGACGGCGACGACCCCGACACGCCGCCGCGCAGCCTGGAGGTGCTGCGCATCATGACGCGCTCGGCCTGAGCCGCGGGGACGGGCCGGCCCGGCGTCGAGCCGCCCCGTCCGGCCTGTCCCGTCGAGCCGCCCCGTCCGGCCCGCGTCGGGCCGTACCGTCTTGTAGCTGCCGTCCGGCCTGTCCCGCCCTGCGGGACGACTGCCCACGGCAGCGGGCCTTGTGGGACCCTGTGCTGCATGAACGAGCAGTCCACCGGAGCCGCGGCCAAGGCCGACCAGTACCTCCTGACCCTGTCCTGCCCGGACCGGCAGGGCATCGTGCACGCCGTGTCGAGCTACCTGTTCATGACCGGGTGCAACATCGAGGACAGCCAGCAGTTCGGCGACCACGACACGGGTCTGTTCTTCATGCGCGTCCACTTCTCGGCCGAGGCGCCGGTGACCGTGGAGAAGCTGCGGGCCAGCTTCGCGGCGGTCGGTGACTCCTTCGCCATGGACTGGCAGATCCACCGCGCCGAGGAGAAGATGCGCGTGGTGCTGATGGTCAGCAGGTTCGGGCACTGCCTGAACGACCTGCTGTTCCGCGCCCGGACCGGCGCACTGCCGGTGGAAATCGCGGCGGTGGTGTCCAACCACACCGACTTCGCCGAGCTGGTGGCTTCGTACGACATTCCCTTCCACCACATCCCAGTGACCCGGGACACCAAGGCGGAGGCCGAGGCGCGGCTGCTGGAGATCGTGCGCGGGGAGAACGTCGAACTGGTCGTGCTCGCCCGCTACATGCAGGTCCTCTCGGACGACCTGTGCAAACAGCTCAGCGGCCGCATCATCAACATCCACCACTCCTTCCTGCCGAGCTTCAAGGGCGCCAAGCCGTACCACCAGGCGCACGCCCGGGGCGTCAAGCTGATCGGCGCGACGGCCCACTACGTGACCGCGGACCTCGACGAGGGCCCGATCATCGAGCAGGAGGTCGAGCGGGTCGGCCACGACGCGACCCCGGACCAGCTGGTCGCGGTCGGCCGTGACGTGGAGTGCCAGGCGCTGGCCCGCGCGGTCAAGTGGCACGCCGAGCGCCGCATCCTCCTCAACGGCCGCAGGACGGTCGTCTTCGCCTAGTGCTGCGACCGGAAAGGTTCACCGGCTCACGACGTCCGGCACGGCACCTCGCCGCGTTGTCGCATCACCCGAGTACGTCCAGTACGCGGGTGATGCTCCGCCTTGCGATGCACCGCACCGGACGCCGCGAGCTTTCCGGCAAACCTTTCCGGCCACAGCACTAGCTGTGCTGTCCGGCCCGTGCACCGGCCGTGGACGGGCCGTGGACGGCCCGGTCCGTGCACCGGCCGCGGACGGCACCGTTGTCACATACGGCTCAGCGAGGCCGCCGCGTACAGGACGTCCCTGATCGCCTCGCGGTCGCCCACCTGGCCCGCGGCCGCGTCCCGGGGAGCGACGTGGCCCGCCGCGAGACGGCAGAACTCCACGCCGTCCAGCGCCACATGGGCCACCTCGTGCTCCGCGGACCCCACCGCGCCGGGCGCGTCCAGCGGGATCAGCCACTCGCCCCCGCCCAGCCCCTCGATCTCCAGCCGCAGACTGCGCCCCGGCTCGCCCGCCGCCACCAGGCGCCGGGTCCGGGCGGGCGAGGCGAGCCCGGCCAGCCGCCGCGCGGCCAGCACACCCGGCAGCGTCCGCGCCGCGAGGTCGATCATCCGGTGCAGATGGCGCGGGGCGGGCGGCGCGTAGGGGTAGTCCACCGCCTCCGCGATGTCCTCGGCGTGCACCCAGCACTCGAAGGCGCGGTCCAGCATCGCGTCAGGCAGCGGCAGTTCGCAGCCGCCGTACGGCACCACCGGACCGCCGGCGCCCGGACCTCCGCCGGCGGACACCGGGCCCCGGGACGCGGACACCGGGCCTCCGGGGGCGGACACCGGACCTGCGCCGCCGTCCGAGGCGCCCCCGTCCGAGGTTGTGCCGTCCGAGGTCGTGCCGTCCGGGGCGCCGGACGTGAGGGACGCCGCGCGTACCAGGGCGTGCGTCTGCGCCCGCCACGGCGCCCGCACGTCCCGGGACGGCGGGAAGTGCGCCGCCTTCCAGTACGCCTCCGTGCGCCCCGCGGGCGTGGGGTCCGCCACCGCGGCCCCGCCCAGCGGGTCGTCCAGGCCGAGCGCGACCGCGACCAGCCCGTCCACGCTCATCAGGTGCGCGATGACCCCGGCGACCGTCGTACGGCGGCTGACCGTGTCCTCGTCCTCGAACCACCGCAGCCGCACCGGCGTGTGCCACTCGGCGTCGGCGATGTCCTGCAGCAGGGCGTCGAGGCGGGCGGCCTCCGCGTCGTACGGCGCCGCCCACTCGGGCACCGGGACGCGTGGCGGCCGCCGTTCCAGGCAGCTCTCCAGGACGCGGGTGCGCAGCCCCGGGTCGAGGTCGAGGCTCTCCGGCGGGTGCAGCAGGCCGACGGCCTCGCGCAGTCGCAGCGCCTCCTCCGCGCAGCCGCCGCACGCGCCGAGGTGCTCCTCGACCGCCGCCGACTCCCGCGGGGAGCAGGCGGCCAGCGCCCACGCTCCGAGGAGCGACTTCAGGACGTCGTGTGCCGGCACGAGCGCGGGCTGCTCCTTCGGCTGCTCCATGTCCTTCGGCTGTTCCGTGTCCTCGGGCGGCGCTGTGTCCTGTGGGTGTTCCGTGTCCCCGGGCGGTGTGGCGTCCTGTGGGGGTTCCGGCTCGGGTGGCGGCGGTGGCGGGGGCGGCGGCAGCGGCCGGTCGCCGTCCTCCACGGAGGCGCGGGGCGTGGGGATGCGGGGCGGCCCGCCGTGCCCGCCCCGCGCGCCGTCCTCCCCGGACGGTCCGCGCGGGCTCATGCCGCACCCCCGAATCCGGGCGGCGCCCCCGGCGTCCCGCTGTCGTGGGCCGTGGACAGCAGCTGCAGGCCGAGGCGGAGCCGCCGGCGCGCCTCGTCCTCGGTGACGCCGAGGTCGGCGGCGGTCTGCCGGTAGTCGCGGCGCTGGAAATAGGCCAGTTCCAGGGCGGCGCGCAGCGGGGCGGGCATGGAGTGGAGGATGTAGTCGGCGCGGGCGGCGACCGAGGCGCGGCGCACCCGGCGCTCCAGCTCGCCCCGGGTGCCCCCGCCGGTGCGGGCCAGGGCGGCGGCCTCGGTGGCGCGCAGCCGCTGGACGGCGAGCCGGTGGGTCAGCGCGGCCACCCACGAGCGCAGCGGCTCCCGCCCGGGGTCGTAGGCGTCGGGGTGCTCCCAGACGTGGCTGAAGACCTCGCGGGTGACGCGGTCGGCGGCCTGTTCGTCGCCGAGGACGCGGTGGGCCAGGCCGTGCACGAGGGAGGCGAACCGGTCGTAGAGCTCGCCCAGGGCGGCGGCCTCCCCGCGTGCGAGCCGCTGCTGCATCCTGCGGTCCCAGCGGGGCGGTGCGTCCTTCTTCGCCATACGGCCCCCTCCGCGCCGGTCGCGTCCGCGTCCGGTCCTGCGGGCCGGGCTCGTGTCCCGGCCTCCGTCTTCCGTCGAATGTAGTCGGCACGCCCGAGCGCGCACGCCCCTTTGTGGCAATGTGCGCCCCCTGAAGCGCCGCAGGTGGTAAGGGTGCGGGCGGCCGGTCTGCCCCCTTTGTGGGCGACTTGTCCGCGCCGCCTGCTTCACGCCTTCCCCGTCGTATCACGTTCGATCGAACACGATCGAAGATGACCGAAACAAGCCCCTTGGTGAACAGTATCGGTTTGGCATACGGCGTTTGGGGGAACGGCCGCTGGGCAGCCGCGCGGAAAGAAGCGTAGGAACTGCTTCCGTTTCCGGGCGGTTCCGGGGAAGTTCCGGCGAGCGGAGGGCGGGCCCGTGGCGTTCAAGGTGACCGGCGGTGAAGAAGGCGAGTGGAGCGTGCTCCAGGTCGCGGGCGAACTCGACCTGGTGTCCTCGCCGGTGCTGCGCCAGCGGGTGCACGACGCGGTGGCCCAGGGCCGCCACCACCTCGTCCTGGACCTCTCGGAGGTCTTCTTCTGCGACTCCAGCGGCGTCGGCGTGCTCGTCGCCGCCCGCCGGCTGATCCGCTCCTGCCGCGGCCGGCTGCGCCTGATACTGCCGGCCCGCGGCGCCGTCGACGGCTCGCACGTCAACCGTGTGCTCGGCGCCCTCGGCGTGCGCCGGCTGTTCGACGTCTACCCGGACCTCGCCGCGGCGGTGGACCGCGAGCCGCTGTCCGCCTGAACGCCGGACGGAGCGCGCGCCGCGCTACCCGGGGCCCCGTCGTGCCACGCGGTTGTCCCGGAATTCCCCCGGTCTTGGCACAACCGTCGTTTTCCCGTCCCCGCGAGGTGCCGCTCGTCGTACGCTCCCTCGCAGACCGACCCCTCACCTAAGGCGGCCAGAGAAGACATGGTCAGCAGCGAGTACGAGCGCAGGATCGCGACCCGGTTCGCCACCTTCGACCAGGACGGCAACGGCTGGATCGACCGGGAGGACTTCAGCGTGGCGGCCAAGGCGCTGCTCGCGGAGTTCGGCGTGACCGCCCGGTCCGACAAGGGCCAGGCCCTGTACGGCGGCGCGGAGGCGTTCTGGCAGGGCATGGCCGGGATCGCGGACCGCGACGGCGACCAGCGCATCACCCGCGAGGAGTTCGTGACCGGCGCGGTCAAGCGCCTGCGCGACAACCCGGAGCGGTTCGCCGAGATCGCCCGCCCCTTCCTGCACGCCGCCCTGGCCGTCGCGGACACCGACGGCGACGGCGCCGCCGGCGTCGAGGACGCCGGGCGCGTGCTCCGGGTGCTGGGCGTGCCCCGGGAGACGGCCGGGGCGATCGCCGCCGGACTGGACGCCGACGGCGACGGCAGGATCCGCGAGGAGGACGTCGTACCCGCCTTCGCCCGCTACTTCACCGTCCGGGAGTAGGCAGGAGGAGCCGAGGGGCCCCGAGCGGCCCGAACCCCGGGCGGCCCCGCCCCGCGAGGGGTCTCTCGAGGCGCTTGCCCCCGGCGCGGCGCTCGCCCGCACGGTCGTGCGCCGGGCACCGCGCCGGGGGCCGTGCGCGCCGGAGCCGTGCACCGGAGGCCGTGCGCCCGCGCGGGGCGGCGGGGTGTCCGTGCGCCCGGTGGCGCAACACGCCCGGGCACGCGAGCAGTTCGGGACCGTCCTGGGAGCGCGATCAGGGCGGCCGCCCGAACACCCGCGCCCCCTCTCGTGGACCGGGACGGACCGGACCACGGCGCCCGCCGCTGACCCGTCGGCCCCCCGCGCGCACCCCGCGGCGGTGCGGCCGCCCGCCGTGCCGTCGACGACGCGCGCGACGGCCGCCGCGTGCCCGCCCGCGTCCGGCTTCACGGCCCTCACCTGGGAGTCCCATGACGCGTCCGGCGCCGGGAACGCACAGGGGTACGAGCCCGGCGTGGCCGCGAAGTGACGCAGTGTGAGGCATCGCCCGCCGTGGATCCGGTGTCCGGACCGGGGGAGGGCGCCGTGCGCTGGAGCGGGGCGGCGGGCCCGGTCGGGGATGTCGCGGATCGTGGCAATCCATAGTCACGGAACGTCACCGTCCGCCCGGACGCGGTGCGTCACCCGTCACGTCCTGGAGTCGCCGCGCCACTCGGGTACCTTGTGTCCAATGCGAGTGGTTCCGAGCACGAGCCGTACCGGCACCGCCCCTGGGGCGGCCCCGGAAAGGACGGTGCGCGCCCCTGCTCGCAGGGCCGGACGGCCTTCGCCGCCGTCCCGTTCGACTCCCCGCGAGGGGCGTCGCACAGTATGCCGCACGAGTACTCCTTCGCGCGGGAATATGCCCGAAGCGCTTGTTGCGGTGACCGTACGTCAACCATGCTGTCTGGCAAGGGAGTCACGTTCCGTGACCCTTGCTCTGGCCGTTGTTCTGGCCATGCAGAAAATGGCTACGATCGTGGCCCTCGTGTGGCGCGAGGCTATGTGTCCGCCGGTTCGGATGGTGTGAGCGGTGCAGGTGCTTCAAGTGCAGCTGGAGATCCGGCCCGACCCCGCGGAGGTGGGGCGGGCCCGGAGGTGGGCCCGCTCGCGGCTCGCCGGGTCGGGGATAGGGGGCGACGAACCGCTGGCCGAGACACTGGTCCTCCTCGTCTCCGAACTGGTCACCAACGCCGTGGTGCACACCGGCTGTCCGGCCGTCCTGCGGCTGTCGCTGCCCGGGGCGCCGGCCGAGCCGGCCACGGTGCGCCTCGAGGTGGCCGACGCCAGCACCAGGGCCCCCGTGCCGCGCTGCGTCGGGGACGACGCCACCGGCGGGCGCGGCCTCGCCCTCGTCGACGGCCTCGCCGACCGCTGGGGCTGGAGCCCGGAGGGCGCGGGCAAGCGCATCTGGTGCGAACTGGACCGCTGTTCGCCGTCCGCACAGGCGACGACCCCCGCCGCCTGCGGCAGTCAGGCGCCGGTCTACGACGGCCTCGCCTACGAGGCGGTGTAGCGGCACCGCCTGCCGTGCTCCGTGCGCCGCGTGTGCTTCCGTGCGCGCCCACTGCGATCCGGTCATAACGGGTATATCGCCAAGCGGCTGTTGACGTTCCCTGTCCGTTTGATCACGCTTGTGGGCAGCGATTCGCCGCGAGGGGACGGCGAGGGTCCGGCTGCCCGGCCCTCGGCGAGTGTGAGTCGTGAGCCGGCGTCGGCCGGTCCCGTCAGGACCGAGGGGGGTGGGGCCACCGCGCCGGAGCCGGATGGCGGTGCGCGGTGCCGCGCTCGGGGCGGACGACAGCGCGCCGCCACCCGGACTCATCCCGCCGCGTCGGCGCGACCGCGCCGGCAAGCGGCGGCGTCCTCACATCCACAGGCTGTGGACGACTTCCCGGAGACCTGGAGACCTGGAGACCTGGAGACCAGGAGACCAGGAGACCTGGAGACCCGGAAGCCGAATGCCGGCCGGGAGTGCCGCCGCCGCGGGACCGGTGTCCGGCGGTCAGTGTCCGGAGCCGGTTGCCGACGACACGGCCGCGCGTGCCGCGCCCTGCACGAGCCGGATCCCGTCGTTCATCGACGCGTTGCCGTCCGACAGCACCGCCACCAGACAGGGGTGACCGTCCACGGAGATCCGTCCGACGCTGTTGACGTCCCACAGCCCGGAGGTGTTGCGCTGCAACCAGCCGTTCTTCAGCGCCCATTGCGTACCGGCCGACGAGACGCCCCACGCCTGGTCGGGGGCGACGTTCGTCATCAGCGCGCGGATGTAGGCCCGGGACTGCGCGGTCAGCGCGGCGGAGCCGCCCCGCGCGGTGCCGCCGATGTCGAACACCGCGCGCAGCAGCCGTATCTGGTCGCTCGCCGTCGTCCGGGTCAGCCCCCACTTGGCGCCGGGACCACCCTTGGTCGAGGTCAGCCCGAGGCGCTTGTTGGCCGCCTCCAGCCCGGGGGCCCGGCCGATCTGCCGCCACAGCGTGTTCGCGGCCGCGTTGTCGCTGTGCCGGATCATCGGATCCGCCAGGGCGCGTTCCCGCGCGGTCAGGGGCCGGTGCGCGTCCTGCGCCTGGAGCAGCGCGGTGGCGAGGATGTCCACCTTGACGATGCTCGCGGTGTCGTAGGGGACGTCGGCGCCGCGCAGCGTGGGCGTGCGCCCGGTGCCGTCCAACGGCAGCACCGCCGCCGTCACCCGGCTCTTGCCCGCGGTCTTCTCCGTCGCCGCGGCCTTCTCCCCGGCGCTGCCCTGGACCTGGGAAGGCCCGGGTGCCTGGGGTGCGGTCGCCGCACCGGCCGGGGCGGCTGCGCCCAGGACGCCGGCCGACAGCAGGGCGGCGGTGGCGGTCAGGAGGGCGCCGGTCCTCGGACGCGGCAGGGAGCGCGGACGTTTCAGCATGGACGAGCGGACCTCGGCAGGGGATCGGGGACGTTTGTCGGGAAACCGAGGACCGAACGTAGACGAAACGACCGGCCCCTTCGGTGACCCCCGTCACCTATACGCCCGTTTCCGCCCGGATTGTGAGAAGTGCCATAGGTCGCCGAGGGCTTCGCCGCACACGCGGCGACGCGAAGGCCCGCAAGGTCCGCGAGGCTCGCGAGGTCCGCAAGGCCTAGACGCGAGCCGCGCCGCCCACCCGGAAGGTCCGCCGGTAGGCCGTCGGCGTCACGCCGAGGGCCGCCTGGAGGTGCTGCCGCATCGACTGCGCCGTGCCGAACCCCGACTCCCGGGCCACCCGGTCGACGGACAGGTCCGTGGACTCCAGCAGCCGGCGGGCGCGTTCCACGCGCTGCTGGGTCAGCCACTGCCCCGGGCTGATCCCGACCTCCTCGCGGAAGCGGCGGGTGAAGGTCCGTACCGACATGGCCTCCTGCTCGGCCATGTCCCGCAACTGGATGGGCTCGTGCAGCCGCTCCAGCGCCCATGCGCGCGCGGTGGTCGTGGTGGCCAGTTGCGGGTCCGGCACCGGCCGGTCGATGTACTGGGCCTGCCCGCCGTCGCGGTGCGGGGGCACCACGGTGCGGCGGGCCACGTCGTTGGCGACGGCCGCGCCGTGGTCGCGGCGCACCATGTGCAGGCACAGGTCGATCCCGGCCGCGACGCCCGCGGAGGTCAGCACGTCGCCGTCGTCGACGAACAGCACGTCGGCGTCCACCTTGACCTGCGGGAACATCCGCTGGAAGCGGCCGGCGTCGGCCCAGTGCGTGGTGGCCGGACGGCCGTCCAGCAGACCCGCGGCGGCCAGCACGTACACGCCGGTGCAGATCGAGGCGAGCCGGGTGCCGGGCCGCAGGCGGGCGAACGCGTCGGCGAGCTCCCCGGTGAGCACCCCCTGCTCGTACACCGGGCCGAGCTCGTAGGACGCCGGGACGATGACGGTGTCGGCGGCCGCCAGGGACTCCGGCCCGTGCGCGACGTCGATGGTGAAGTCCGCGTCGGTCTGCACCGGGCCCGGCGGCCGCGCCGAGCAGGTCACCACCTCATACAGCGGCCGCCCCGCGGCGTCCCGGGGACGGCCGAAGATCCGGTGGGGAATGCCCAGCTCGAACGGGATCACCCCGTCGAGAGCGAGGACGGCGACGCGGTGCACCCGGTGTTCCCTGGCCGACTCCATGGCCCGATCCTAACGAACACCGCTTTCCGGGCCACTCGCCCCTGTCATACCCCGTGCCGGAAGCCGGTGTTGGCCCCTCATGCCGGGAAGGATCACCGCATGTCGTTGGCCGAGTCATGGGACAGGTACGCGGTCGGGAGCAAGCCGCGCAGGAGCGTGAACGCCAAGGGGGATGCGACCTGGCTGAACTGGACCCAGTACGCCGATCACGGGCCGGACGAGAGCATTCTGGGCCCCGTGGCCGGACGCCGGGTGCTGGAACTCGGCTCGGGGAGCGGTAGTAACCTCGCCCATCTCGTGACGCTTGGTGCGACAGGTCTGGGGGTGGACATCGCCCCCGCCCGTGAGGCGGTCGCACGGGAGCGCTGGGGGCATCTGCCGGGCCTTGAGTTCCGTACGGCGGAGGCGACTGCGTTCCTGAACGAGATGGACGAGACATTCGATGTCGTGCTCTCGATCTTTGGTGCCGTGTGGTTCGTCGATCCGAACACCCTGCTCCCGCTGATCCGCTCGCGCATGACGCCGGGCGGCATCCTGGCCTTCTCGCATTTGCCTCCAGGTAGTCAGGGGCCCAAGCCTGTCAAAGCCGGACTGCGGCACGACCGCACCCCGGATGGGTGGGGGCGCGTCCTGACGGGACACGGCTTCTCTGACGTGCGGGTGTCGCTGATCGACCCGCCAAAGGGTAGGGCTGTGGGCACGATGCTTGTCCGGGCCCTGGCCGCCTGACCGTGCGGACGTGCGCCTTTCTCATGCGCTCCCACCGAGGTGGCGATGCGGGGTGACGGTCGTGGCCCGATCCTAACGAACGCTGTCCTTCGGGCCACTCGCCGTGGTCGTGACCGTGCCGGAGGCTCTATGGCGTGACCCAGACGACCCGGACCACTCCGACCACGAAAGCCACGGAAGCAGCGGACGCCACGGCCATGGACGCCGCGGAACTCCCGGAAGGCACAGAGCCCACGGATTCCACGGACCCCGCCCGCACCGGCCTCGCGGCCGGTCCCGGGAAGGGGGCGCGGCGCTCCGTCCGTGTGCACCGTGCGTGGTTCGTCGCCGCCGTCGCCTTCGTCACGATCATCGGCGCGGCGGCCTTCCGTTCCCTGCCCGGCCTGCTCATCGACCCGCTGCACCAGGAGTTCGACTGGTCCCGCGGCACGATCGGCGCGGCCGTCTCGATCAACCTCGCGCTGTACGGCCTGACCGCGCCGTTCGCCGCCGCGCTCATGGACCGTTTCGGCATCCGGCGGGTGGTGGCCGTCGCGCTGACCGTGATCGCCGTCGGCTCGGGCCTGACCGTCTGGATGACGGCGGCCTGGCAGCTGTGGCTGTGCTGGGGCCTGCTGGTCGGCCTCGGCTCCGGCTCCATGGCGCTGGCCTTCGCGGCCACGGTCACCAACCGCTGGTTCACCGAGCGGCGCGGGCTGGTCACCGGCATCCTCACCGCGGCCTCCGCCTCCGGCCAGCTGATCTTCCTGCCGATCCTGTCCTGGACGGTCGAGTCGCACGGCTGGCGTCCGGCCGCGGTCACGGTCGCGCTGGCCGCCCTCGCCGTCGTCCCCTTCGTCTGGCTGCTGCTGCGCGACCACCCGGCGGACGTGGGCCTCGAGCCGTACGGGGCACGGGAGTTCGTGCCCAAGCCGGAACCGGTGCCGGGGGCCGCGCGCCGGACGGTGACCGTGCTGTTCTCGGCGGCGCGCACCGGACCGTTCTGGCTGCTGGCCGGCACCTTCGCGATCTGCGGCGCCTCCACCAACGGTCTGATCCAGACCCACTTCGTGCCCGCCGCCCACGACCACGGCATGCCCATCACGGCGGCGGCCTCGCTGCTCGCGGTGATCGGCGTGTTCGACGTGGCCGGCACGGTCGCCTCGGGCTGGTTCACCGACCGCTTCGAAGCGCGCCGCCTGCTGGCCGTGTACTACGCGCTGCGCGGTGTCTCGCTGCTCTTCCTGCCGATGCTGCTGGCGCCGAGCGTGCACCCGCCGATGATCTTCTTCATCGTCTTCTACGGCCTCGACTGGGTCGCCACCGTGCCGCCCACCCTCGCCCTGTGCCGGGAGCACTACGGCGACGACAGCGCGATCGTCTTCGGCTGGGTGCTCGCCTCGCACCAGGTGGGCGCGGCGCTCGTCGCCTACCTCGGCGGCCTGGCCCGGGACGTCTTCGGCTCGTACGACATGGTCTGGTACGCCTCGGGCGCGCTGTGCGCGGCGGCGGCCCTGATGGCGCTGGTGATCCGGCGCCGACCGCGGGTGCCCGCTCCCGCGGCCGCCTGAGGGGCGTCCTCGGGACGCGGGACAGAGGCGTCTGCAAGACGCGGGGCAGAGGCGTCTGCGGGGCGTGGGACCGGGGCGTCTGCGGGGCCCGGGGCAGGGGCGTCTGCGGGACGCGGGACCGGACCGGGCGGGTCCCGGTCGTCCGGGTGCGCGGCCGGGCCCGGTCCCGGTTCAGGCGGGCAGGCGGGAGACCTGGACGGTGTCGTCGCGGCGGGCGCCGTCCTTCGCGACGGCCCTGGCGATCCGTACGGCGTCGATGGCCAGTTCGCGGAACATGCCGCTGATGGGGTTGGTGAACCCGGTGAAATACAGACCGGGGGCGCCGTCCGGGGTGCGGGGGCCGTGCACCACGGGTCTGCCGCGGGAGTCCAGTACGCCGAGGTGGCCGACCAGGGGCTCCAGGCCGCGTACGTAACCGGTGGCGGCGACGACGGCGTCGGGCTCGACGCGGCTGCCGTCGGCGAGGACGACCTTGCCGCCCTCGAAGCCCTCCACGGCGGCCACCACCTCGACCCGCCCGTCGCGCACGGCGTCCACGAGACCGACGTCCTGCACCGGGATCGCGCCCTCCTTGACCCGGGAGTACAGGCCGGTCGAGGGACGCGGCAGACCGTGCGCCGACAGGTCCGGCACGCTCAGCCGCGCCATCGGCCTGGCGAGCCGGTCGACGAGCCCGACCGGCAGCCGCCGGCACAGCACGCCCGTGTACTGGGCGGCCCACCCGGCCGTCGACCGGCGCACGATGTGCGGGGCGGTGCGCACCGACAGCCGTACCCGCGCGGCGCCGCCCTCCACCAGGTCGACGGCGATCTCGGCGCCCGTGTTGCCTACGCCGACGACGAGGACGTCCCGTCCGGCGAAGCCCTCGGCGTTGCGGTAGGCCGAGGCGTGCAGGAACTCGCCGGTGTACGTCTCGCGGCCCGGCCAGTCGGGCACCCGCGGCGTGTGGTTGAACCCGGTGGCGACCACCACCGCGCCTCCGGTCAGCTCCCGGCCCCCGGTGGCGTGCAGCAGCCACCCGGTGCCGTCCGGCGTGCGCTCGACGCGGGAGACCTCGACACCGGTCACGATCTCCAGCTCGTGGCGCTCGGCGTACTTCTCCAGGTAGCGCACCACGTCGTCGCGCGCCACCCACCGGCCGAACCGGCGCGGCATCGGCAGCCCGGGCAGCGCGGACAGCCGGCGGGTGGTGTGCAGCCGGAGCCGGTCGTAGTGGCCCCGCCAGGACGCGCCGACCCGGTCGGACTTCTCCAGGACGACGGCGCGTATCCCCTGCGCGCGCAGCGCGTACGCGGCGGCCAGCCCGCCCGGGCCGCCCCCGATGACGTAGACGGGGCGGTCGGCGCGCGGTGCCGCGGGGACGGGTCGGGTGGAGTCGGCCATGACCGCGAGCGTAATCACGCACCAGGTTGATGGGTATCGGTCAAGACCGGAATTGGTTGCGGAATGATCACGGCTGTGCAGAAGGCGTGCGCGGCGCGCGGTCGCGGCGCGTTGTTGAATGAACCGGTGACCACCAACCTCCCTGATCTCAGGATTCTTTCGACGGCGCGCATACGCGGGCACGGTCTGCTGCTGCGCCCGTGGGACCCGGACTCCGAGGCCGATGCCGGAGCCTGGCTGCGCGGCAACACGGACCCGGAGTTCCGGCGCTGGAACACCCCCATCACTCCGGTCACGGACCGGGCCGGTGCCCGGGAGTCGCTGCGGACGCGCGCCGAGCGTGCGCGGGAGGGCGCGGCGGCCACGTTCGCGATCACCGACGAGGACAGCGGTACGGTGCTGGGTCACATCGGCATGAACGACGTCCGCCGCTTCCTGGCCAGCGCCGCGGTGGGCTACTGGGTGCTGCCCGAGGCGCGCGGCCGCGGGGTGGCCACCCGGGCCCTGGGGCTGATCGCGGACTGGGGCTTCACCGAACTCGGCCTGCACCGCATGGAACTGGACCACGTCGTCGGCCACGAGGTCTCCTGCCGGGTCGCCGAGCGCTGCGGGTTCCGGTACGAGGGCACGATGCGCGGGGCGCTGTTCGAGGAGGGCCGCCGGGACGCGTTCCGCGACGCCCACCTCCACGCCCGCCTCAGCACGGACCCGCCCCCGGACATCGCCTCCGGGCCGGCCTCCGGCTCGGGCGCGGCCTCCGGCTCGGGGGCGGCCTTGCAGCACCCGGGGTCGGTCTCCGGCTCGGGGGCGCGCTCCGGCTCGGGCGCGGCCTCCGGCTCGGGGGCGGCCTTGCAGCACCCGGGGTCGGTCTCCGGTTCGGGGTCGGCCTCGCGCCCGGCGTCCGCCTCGCACCCCGAGCCCGCCCAGTAGCGCCCGGATCCCGGCCAGCGCCCGCCGGGCGCCCCGGGCCCGTACCCCTGGCGCCCGGCGCCCGCCGCGGGCCCGGATCCGCGCACCGGACGCTTACCGGGCGACCGTCACGGCCAGAGCAGTTCGCGGGACCAGCCGTCCGGCGTGCGGCGGTACCGCAGGCGTACGTGGCGGCGGCGGGCCTCGCCCTGGAAGAACTCCACCTCCGCCGGGAGCAGGTGGTAGAGCGTCCAGGAGGACACGTCGGACTCCGGCTCCCGCCGGGCGCGCGACCAGGCGGCCTCGGAGGCCTGCGCCAACTCCTCCAGCGAGCCGAGGACTTCGCTCTGCCGGCCGGTGAGCGCGGCGGCCAGCGCGCCGGTCGACCGGGCGTGCAGATCCGCCCGGGCCCGCTCGGGCGGGGCCACGGAGACCCGGCCGCGCACCCGGACCTGCCGGCCCCTGAGCGGCCAGTAGAAGGCCAGGGCAGCGTAGGGGCGTCCGGCCAGCTGGCGGCCCTTGCGGCTGCCGGAGTGGGTGGCGAAGGCCCAGCCCTCGTCGTCGGCGCCGTGCAGCATCACGATCCGCACGTCCGGCCGGCCCTCCGCGTCCGCGGTGGCGAGGGACATGGTGTGCGGCTCCCGCTCCCCGGCCGCCACCGCCTCCGCGAACCACCGCGTGAACAGGGGCAGCGGGGCGTCCGGCGTGCTGTCCGGGTCGAACGGCGGCAGCTCGGTGACCTCCGGGTCCCACACCCGCAACGACCGCAGCAGCTCCTGCAGATCCGTCTCCATGCCCCGAGTATCGCCCGCCCTGCCGCCCTGCCGCCCTGCCGCCCTGCCGCCCTGCCCTGCTGCCCCGATGCCCCGCCGCTCCGCCGCCGGGCCGCCCTTGCCCTGCCGCCGGGCCGCCCGTCGCACCCGTCGCCCACCCGCCCCTCTTCCCGCGGCCCGCAGCAGCCCTGCTTCCCGCGGCCCGCGGCCCGCGGCAGCCCTGCTTCCCGCGGCCCGCCGCCACCCGCCACTGGCCACCCGCAGTGCGCCGCCCGCCGCCCGCCCGAGCGGTGCGCCGTCACAGCGTCGCCAGGCGCTCCACCAGCAGCAGCGCCCCGATGCCCAGCATCGCCGCGCCCGAGGTGCGGGTGACCGCGCGGGCCGCGGACGGGCGGGTGCCGAGCACCGCCCGGGCCAGGACGCCGACCGTCAGGTAGACGGCCGCGCAGCACGCCATGTGCAGCAGGCCCAGCACGGCCGTCTGCACGGGTACGGGCAGGTGCGCGTCGCGGGTGGACAGGAACTGCGGGAGCACCGAGAGGTAGAGCAGCAGGCCCTTGGGGTTCAGGCCGCTGATGGTGGCGCCGCGCAGCAGGACGCGGAACGCCGGGGCGGCGAGCGGCTCCTCGGCCGCGGTCACCGCGGCCGGTGCGCGCAGCACCGACCAGCCGAGCCGCACCAGGTAGCCGGCGCCCGCCACGGTCAGGGCGGTCAGCAGCCCGGGCGAGCCCGCCACCAGGACCGCGAGCCCCGCCACCGCGAGCACCGTGTGCAGCGCGTAGCCGGCCACCAGGCCGCCGACCGCCGCCGCGACCGAGCGGTCCTTCAGGCCCGCCGCGATCGCGTAGGCCCAGTCGGCGCCCGGTACGCAGACCAGCAGCAGGTCGACGGCGAGGAAGGACAGGAGCGTTCCGGAGTGCATACCGGGCAGATTAGGCGTGAAGAGGCCGAAAGTGTTCCCGAAGTTTGCTCAGATGGGGGCATCTGGGGAGAGAATCTTCTCCATGGACGACGTGGACAGGAAGATTCTTGCCGAGCTTCAGCAGGACGGGCGGCTGACGGTGACCGAGCTGGCCGCCCGGGTGCGGCTGAGCGTCTCCCCGTGCCACCGGAGGCTGCGGGAGCTGGAGCGGTCCGGGGCGGTGCGCGGGTACCGGGCGGTGGTGGATCCGGCCGCGGTCGGGCTGACCTTCGAGGCGCTGGTCTTCGTCTCGATGCGGCAGGAGGACCGGGACACGGTGGCCGAGTTCGAGCGGGCGGTCGGCGAGGTGGAGCACGTGCTGGAGGCGCAGCGCCTCTTCGGCGACCCGGACTACCTGCTGCGCGTGGCCACCGCGGACCTGGCCGCCTTCCAGCGCCTGTACGACGAGCGCCTCGCCACCCTGCCGGGCGTCCAGCGGCTGACCTCCACGCTGGTGATGAAGCACGTGGTCACGGACCGCCCGCTGCCGGCGTAGCGCAGGAGCGGGCCCCCGCACGGCCCCTTGGGTTCAAGGGGTCGTCGCAACACCACTTGGTTTCAGGTGGTGAGTAGATCACGTAGACGCTCGGCTGGGGTATCCCAGCCGAGCGTCTTGCGTGGGCGGCCGTTGAGTTCCTGTGCGACGTGTTCGAGGTCCTCGGGACTGTGGACGCTCAGGTCGGTTCCCTTGGGGAAGTACTGCCGCAGCAGCCCGTTCGTGTTCTCGTTCGAGCCGCGTTGCCAGGGCGAGGCCGGGTCGCAGAAGTAGACGGGCATGCC